>JAHDCN010000069.1 GCA_020629815.1 Verrucomicrobiota bacterium | reverse complement strand
AAAAGTTGTAAACGATTCGGAATAGCCAGGTCTTAAAAGTCGAGCGTCCCTCAAATTGGTGCAGTTTGTGGAAAACTCGTAAAAATGCGTCCTGGCAGGCTTCTTCGGCTTCTTGCGGATCACCCAGCATCCGATAACAAGTGCTGTAGACGATCGGCTCGTATTTGGTTAAAATTTCGTAGTAGGCATCGGTGTTGTAAGGCAATTCAGCCTTACAGCGCTTAATTAAATCTGCGTCATCATCATTGATGACTCTCTGTTCTGTTTGTACTTTCAATTTCTCCACGCCCCTAATGTGAAGGTTAGACACCCCAACAGGTTACAAAAAGTCACAGAATCTGGAAAAAACTGTGTCACTATTTCCTGAAGGACTGCTGGTCTGGTCGCATGATCTACTGCCAATCAACGCCTTACAGCTTATTCGTTAATTCGAACATTAGCGTCTCTACGCAGCCTCTCCAGCCACTTACCACGCCGTTCGTTAAAGTTTTCCGACTTTAGACGACGCTCTACTTCTGGCTCCAACTTCTCATATGAAGGCACTGTACGGCCGACGCGACCGTCTGATTTGAGAATTCGCCAGTAAGGGCCATCCGGGATTGGCTGCGTTACCTGTCCATCAGCCAGGCTATAGGCAAGCTGGGTCAACCCGGGGTTCAAAGTGTTCTTTCCAACAACACCGACGTAGCCGCCTTTCTCCTGGAAACTGTCTACCGAGTATTTTTTCGCCAAACTGGAGAAGCTTGATCCGCGAGTCAGCTGGGACCGGATGCTTTTGATCAATGCTGTTTGCTGCGACTCTGATTTCTCCGCAGTTATCCGATCTATTGAGAGCATCCGCAATTTTACCTGACCATCTGTCGCAAACTCACTTTTGATCTCGTTGTATTTTGCTTTCTTAGCCCAGGGAGTTAGCGGGGTATTGTTATTGCCAATATTCTGAGAGGTCAGAGCCTGAACGGCAATCTGTTCTTTTTGCACTTCCCGGAACTGCGCAAGTGTCATCCCGCTTTTTTTCAACTCAGCGGCAAATTTGTTTTTGTCTCCGTTAAACCGCGTGCTCACAAACCGAGATACCGCCTCATCGACGAACTGAGGTTTAATGGTGCCGCCCTGTCTTTCAAACTCACTGATGATCAGCTTTTTGTTGATGACCTCCTCCAGCGCATCGTCCTCCATGGCGCGGATATCGCTTTTTGCCTTAGTCTTGGAAACGCGCCCCTGATTACCCATGAAATACATTCTGACCTGCATTTGCAGAGCAGCATCCACTTCCAACTGGGTAATGGGTTTTCCGTTCACAACCGCACGGATGCGGTTCAACTCGAGAGGTTTGGAGACCGCCAGCGTTGTCATGGCTAAGATCGCCAGAATCAGACTGCGGTGAAAAATTTTCTTTCTCATCGTACTGTATTTCACGGGTTCGGGGTATTCCGGATGGTATTCGTGTTTGTGGAAATCTCTCACAAATCCTGAACCCAGTCCAGAGCAGACTCAAGCCACTCCTCCTCGTCGTCACCTATTAAACGGGGGAATTTGCCATTTATTTGCAGATAATTTCCGTTTCGCATCATCTTGAATTTGCGATCTTGAATCTCAACAGAGGCACAACCCTTTAGAGCGGCCCGGATTTTTATCTCCGTACAGCAAAGTAAATTCTCCACGGCGGATGGCAGTTTCCCAAACCGATCCCGCCATATTTCTCTCAGTTCATCCAAATCTTCGACCGAGTTTGCACCGGCCAGTTCGCGGTATGCGGAGATTCGCAGTCTAGCTTCCACCATATAGCCACCCGGAATGAAGGCCGGTATACTTCCTTTGGGCGCCCGGTTGAAATTGGCCTCGTTCGTGCAGATGAAATCACAGTGAAATGGCAGCTCAATTCGATCGAAGACCTTTTCCCCTTTGAGTTTGGCTACGGATTGCTTCAGCAATTGGCAATAGAGATCAAAACCGATCGCGGCGATGTGGCCACTTTGCTGGGTCCCCAAAAGATTCCCTGCACCCCGAATCTCCAGATCGCGCATGGCGATTTTGAAACCGGCACCAAGCGATGAATACTGCTTAATCGCATTGATCCGTTTCCGGGCATCACCCACCGTCAGCATATCCGGAGGCAACATCAAATAGGCGTAGGCACGTCGATCCGCTCGCCCAACTCGACCCCGTATCTGGTACAAATCGGCCAGGCCAAAACGGTCGGCCCGATCAATCACAATGGTATTCGCATTGGGGATATCGACCCCACTTTCGATAATCGTGGTGCAAACCAGCACATCAAACTCGTGACGGATGAAACGCTTCATCACATCTTCGAGCTCCTGATCCTCCATCTGCCCATGGCCGACCTCGACCCGGATTCCCGGGCACAGTGACTCGAGTTTGCGCTTCATACCGCGGATGGTTTTCACGCGGTTATGAAGAAAAAACACCTGCCCCTGGCGCGCGATCTCTTTCTCGATCGCTGTACGAATAATTCGCTCATCGTAAGGGCAAACCGTTGTCGCTACGGGACGCCGATTCGTTGGAGGTGTGTCGATTGTCGACATTTCCCGGACTCCCATGAGTGACAGATACAAAGTCCGGGGAATAGGTGTCGCCGACAAGGTCAGCACATCGACGAAGCGCCACAGCTCTTTGAACCGCTCTTTGTGAGTAACGCCGAAACGCTGCTCCTCATCAATCACTACCAGCCCGAGGTCTTTGTAAGTCACGTCTTTGGAAATCACTCGATGAGTTCCAATCACAATATCTACCGCCCCTGTCGCCAGGTCCGCGATGGTTTCCCTTTGCTGCTTGGCGGTTCGATATCGACTGAGCAGACCGATTTTCACAGGGAAGTCGGACATTCGTTCCCGGAACGTTTGATAGTGTTGATCAGCAAGAACAGTTGTCGGCGCCAGAATCACAACCTGCTTGCCAGACATCACTGCTTTGAATGCCGCCCGAATCGCAACCTCTGTTTTTCCGAAACCAACGTCACCACAAACAAGGCGATCCATCGGGCGATCGCTCTCCATATCACGCTTCGCGTCTTCGATCGCACGCAACTGATCGGGCGTTTCCTTGTAAATAAACGCGTTTTCAAACTCCCACTGCCACTTGTTATCTTGTGGATGAGCAAAGCCGCGATGCGTTTCCCGCTCAGCCTGGATGGACAACAACCTCGCGGCGTAGTCCATAATCGAATTCTCCGCATCGCGGCGAATCTTTGACCATCGCTTGCTTCCCAGGGTGGACAACTTGGGCGCTTTCTTCCCCGTGCCAATATAGCGGGATACCAGATGCGCCTGATCGAGAGGCACATACAGGCGGGCTTCCTCAGCATATTCGATCTCAAGAACTTCCTCTTTTCGGTCGGAAGTCTGTTTTTCTTTTATCCCCTTAAACTTCCCGATTCCGTAGTCGATATGGACAACAAGGTCACCGTAGTGAAATTCTCGCAGGCTGCTGACTTGCTGACTGGCCTTTCGCTGCTGGGAAAGTCGATGTCTTCTACGAGCCCATTGGTTTTGATAGCGGCCGAAAATCTCTGCATCACTCAGTACCGCCAGGCGGGCATCCGGAATAGTAAACCCCCGGCTCACTGATCCCAGCATTGGCTTTAGAAATTCATCTTTCCAGTGCTGCTCACCAATCAGCTCCGAAAATCTTTCCATCTCGGCTCCTGAATGAAACGCCATCACAACGGTCCACTTCTCTTTCCGCCACTCTCCGATTTGACGGTCGAAATCCTCCCGTCTTTGCTCCTGAAGAACAAAGTCTCCCGCTTCGAAGTTACCTACTGGATTCTCGTAACATGCCCCGGCGAAATCCTGTTCAATATCCTCACCCCGTGAATCACTGGTAAGATGCACGTGTGCCAGATCACACTCACTGTCGACCGCAATGATCAAATCCTGCTCTCCGACGTAGTCGATCACTTTTCCCGAGAGCTCATTGTTCGCTTCGCTCAGCAGAATTTCTGTCGATTCACACTTTCCGATCGAAGTCTGCGCATCGACATCAAACTCCCGAATGGATTCGATCTCTTCATCAAAAAACTCGATCCGCACCGGATGAAGTGCCTGCCAGGAGAACACATCTACAATGCCTCCCCGCATGGCATACTGCCCACGCTGAAAAACCTGCGCCTCTTTCTCATAGCCGGCCTCCTCTAACTGGTCTGAAAACCCCTCCATTCCCAGACGACTGCCGACCTTCAATGCCAGCGCCTGCTTACTCAAGGTTCCAGGGACTGGAGCTGGTTCATCGAAGGTTCCTTCGGTCAGAACAACCGTTCGAATTCCCGGCCCCTGCTGAGCCTGATGCAACTCTTTGAGAACAGCCAGTCGCTCCGCAGCAGATTCCGGGTCCGGCAGGGACTCTTCAAAACCTGCCCACTCGTATTCCGGCAAAAACAGCGCCTCTTCCCCCCAAACAGACAATTCGGACTGCAGAATTTCCTGCGCCTTCACATGAGCTCCTACCACCCAAACCGTAGCATCAGGATCAGCCTGCTCACTCCACTTCGCCGAAATCGCAGAAACAAGAAACGGCTGCGCTGCCTCCGCTACATGTTCAAAAACCAACGGGTTTTCCGGATCAGTTCTTCCAACCAAATCCAGGCCTCGCGACAACGTACTGCTGCGCAACAAGGCGGGAATCAACTCGTCAAATACCTCTGCTGATGGACTGAGGGCGCTCAAGGTTGATGATTATCTCCCAGTTTTGCGGTTTTGAAACACGAACTGTGTCGCATCCCCGCGAAAACGGTTCCATTCACGAATGCGCACTTTCTCATATTTATAAAAATCGCAAATATTAATTTCATTCTTGCAAATGGCTATCGAAGCAATTACCGTTTCCGAGAGCTATGACCGACGCGAATTCAGCACTAGCAGAAAGAGCTAAGAGAGCCCGGAGAATCATCCGGAATCCATCCCTGTACAAAGTATGTCTCGGATGCGATTCAATTGTGGCGTCCAAGGTCAATATTTGCCCCAATTGCCACGCATATCGCTACGAAATCGAAGAGGATTTTGTGGTTGCTCAGGCAAAGACCCTGTCAACCCGAGAGCAGAATTCGGTAGTGGCAGAGGATCTTTTCTAGTTCCGGAAGCAAGGCGGCTGTGCTATTCTTCTGGAGATGAAACGCATCTCCTTCCTCCTTACAGGTGCGCTTTTCCCCTGTCTGTTCAGTAGTTGTGCAACGACCGGTACTTATGTGCCTGTCGAAGATCGGGTGAAAAGCCGCAACGTTCACTATCACAAACCCCGGACTCAGGGGCAGGTTGATCGAAAGACCAAGGCCGACCCGAAATGGTGGTTATCCAACGCAGACGAGGACTACGACTCGAATTGGAAACCACACCTCTCACACGAGGAAAGAAAACGAACCTACGCAATTCGTAATCCGGGGCACAATCTCACCCACTATGTGATTGGCGTAGCTGATAAGGACTTTGTTCGCTACGGCAAGAACGCCAGAGGAATCTGGGCGAAAGAGGGTCGCGTCAATACTGCAATGATTCATGCAGGACCACTGCGACTACCGTTTGTCAGCTATCGGGGGCCCAACGTGGAAACCTACTTTGGTTGGCGCGAGAAAGGAAACTTCGGCATGGCTTTTCGGAAAGCCGACGACCCAAACAAACCGAAGAAGAAAAGCTATCCGGTGAAAATTGATCCCTGATTACTTGCTCAGGCAGTGGGAAATTCGATCTTCGAGTGCAGCTACGTCACTCACATAGAAATCCATCCCTTCTGCCTGCATCGACTCTTCTGTTCCAAATCCCCAGGATACACCGATCGTGCGAACTCCATGGAGGCGGCCGGCACGGATGTCGAACGTAGTGTCACCAATCATAACCCCCTGCCCTGCTGGTAATTCATGTAGTCTCGCGATGTGATCCAGCAGCTCAGATTTGTCGGCAAACTTTCCGTCGAGCTCCGCGCCATACACTTCCACAAAATATTTCGACAATCCAAAGTGCTCGATAATCTCCCGGGCAACACCGGTTGGTTTGCCGGTCGCTACAAATAGAGCAACACGGGGATCTTCGGAGAATCGCTGCAGCATGGCCTCCATTCCGGAATGAACAATCGCTTCAAACTTTCCCCCGTTATCCAATCGCTCCCGATACAATTCGACCGCTCTCTCAATCAAATTTGTATCTTCCGTCTCAAGCAGGATCTGAAACGTGCCCCTCAACGGTGGCCCGATGTAGGTAACCAATTCCTCGTCCGTAGGAACCTCTGCCTGCAACTCACACAGCGCATATTTCACGCTGGCGAGAAATCCTGGGGATGGATCGGTGATGGTACCATCCAGATCAACGAACAGAGGGATTCTGGATTTTGAAACCGCGTCAGTTTCCATCAAAAATCACCTGCAAACCTCCGATATCATCGACATCGAGTGAGGAACGGATACGACCCCGGATTTGTTGAGCCAACAATTCCAGCGCTCCTGCTTCCTCTTCCTGGGCCGGGCTGAACAGGCGACCGCTTTTGCCGGGTTTGGCAATCAAAGCAATTTCTCCATGAGCACATTCTTCCAGATCCAAAAATAACTTGGGTCCCGAACCTTTGTATGGATTAAGAATCACCATGCGCATGATCTCAGCGCACAACAGACAGAAAGCACCAGTGATGTCTGAGCGAATCGAAAGCTCCTCCGGGCCGGTAATCACAATCTCTCTCCTCCCGGGACCTCTCCCGGCGATAGATGAAACTTCATCCGCAAGAGTACGAAGCATCGGAACAATCCAGACCACATTGTCTTCCCCAAAGGGAATCGAGTGCGAAATTGCCCGGAGCCTCACCTGCCATTTTTGAGAGGTGCGCCTGCTTTCCTGGCTCTGATCCTCCAGCGAAAACAAACTGGTCACCATTTGCAGCTGGTCCCGCATCCGGTGCATGGCGCGGTTATTACGGCTGTCTTCGACCAGAGAATACTGACTGGATGGCTGCTTTGTTCGAAGAAAGTTCAGGACCGCTATGCATTCGTCCTCTATCTGCACTGGCAGAAAAAGGGCATCAAACTGATCGGCAGAGCCTTCATTTTCATCATCCACAGAAACCAGACTGATCTTTTGCTCGAAAGACTTTCCTCGACTAATGGCCAAATTGATTGAGTCCTTCAAATCGTCTGCCCCCTGATAAACAGAAGCCAGCGATCTACCGTCGAGTTGACCACGGGTTTTTCCAAAAAGTTTCGCGGCAGCCGGATTCACATCGAAAATAAACCCCTTGCCGTCAGCAACCAGCACAGCATCAGACGAGCGTTGCAAAAACTCTGCCTGCCAGACCGCGTCCCTCTTGTATCGATACAAGTTGGTAGAATTGGCCACCACAATCATTCCCTTTCCTTCGCCGCAGGGGGCAAAGGTGATCGAGAACATTCCGCTTCCTGAAGCCGGTCCCGGCAAATCAGCACGGATCGTCTTCTCTTCGGTAAAGACCTTATCAGAAGTCTTTTCAAACAACTCATTGAGCGTTGGCCAGTGCCTTCCGAGGCCATCTCCTATCCATTGGTTATCAACCGAGAGCTCACGCCATGGCCGAGGTGGCGGAGCAAAATCGGTGATCACGCCATCCCGACCGATCAACAAAACCAGTTCCGGCACTGCGCTTAAAAGAGCCTGCGCGCGCGATGCGAGCTCGCGCAACTTGTTCGCCATGGCCTCCGGCGATTTCTCAAAGCCTACTTCCTGGAAAAGGTAGATCCCCATTGAATACTCCCCTTCCGAAGTAGCGACAGGACAGAATGTCAGAATCTGCTTTCTTTCCGAATCAGCGCCACGAACAAACACCTCCATCGAAGTCGCATCGGTCATGCGAATCTGATCCTTGCTCCGAATTTTTTCCTCCACACGCTCCAGCTTTTCCGCATCCGTCGGATGCAAAATCTCACGGAGCATCGACAACCTCAGATCAAATAATTTGATCCCTGTGGATTCAATAAACGACTGGTTCGCATCGAGAACCCGTCCGGTATTGTCAGCTAATACTACGCCCTGCCGGGTATTTCCAAACAAGGCACGGAACTTCAGTTTTCCCTGGCGAAGACTCTCTTCGTTTTTGCGCAACAGGGTTACATCCCTAATCAAAATGGTCAGACTTCCATCTTCCTGAAGCGCAGGCTGAAACTCCAAATCGACTACCTTGCCGACTCTCGGCAAAAGCGTGTAGGTACGGGTCAGTTGCTTTCTCCAAATGTGCTCGCGCCAGGAAGCTAACACCGTGGATTCCTCATCGCCCCTTGGAACCATTCCGATCAGCCACGATTCGGCACCTCCTGCTTCTTCGACGCCTTTTTCGAACAAATCACAAAACGCCGAGTTGGCATATTTTTCCCGCTGACGGGAGTCGAGGATCAAAACCGCCTCGGGAAGTCCTTCAAGCAATTCCGACCCGGGAATTTTCTTCACCGTTGCCCGCTTCGTTGCCTTTTCTGCACCTTCCGGATGCGAGACTTCATGGTGAATTTTTGCCTTGGCAAATTCCGTCTCATGTATGGTGATATCCTCCCTCACGGAAATATGCGAGGGCTGGTTCTGACCTCCGGGCGACGGGGCAGACGGGTTCTGTGACGGTGTGGACAACGGATTCGACTGGAGGATTATAATCCAGTTTGTTTATTTAAGAAAAATTAAGGAATTTCTCAACCTTTTTTCTTGGTCTTATCCGATGCCACTTTTTGGAGAATCAGGTAAACCAACGCTCCAACCGCCAGTGTTCCGAGGCCAAAAAGAAACTCTTTCGTCCTCTCTTGAACCTGAAAGATCAGGACATAAATCGAAAAGGCAGCGAAAAGAATGGGAGTCACCGGATACCCCCAGGCACGATAGGGGCGCTCTGCATCCGGCCGTTTCCAGCGCATCCAGATTACCCCTAGGACAACGAGAATTGACGAGATCGTCAGCAGCGCCTGAACATAGTGAACCAATTGCTCAAAAGTCGCGGTCACGACCATGATGATCACAAAAACCGTCTGAACGAGAACCGCAATCACCGGCACACCATTTTGGTTCTTTTTATCGAAAAAAGAGAAAGCCCGATGATCCCGACCCATTGCTGCCATGACACGCGGCCCGGCCCAGGTCATCGAACTGATCGTCGAAATCAAACCGAAGCTGATCAGAATACCCATGATCATTCCGCCTCGATCACCAAGGATTTCCTTCGCAGCAATCAACCCGACTTCAGGCTGGCCCTTCATCTTCTCAATCGGAGTAGAGTAAAAGAAGGCCGCATTCAAAAACACGTAGAGAACAGTAACGAAAACTGTCCCGATCAGCAGAGCCAGCGGAACATTCCGTTTCGCATTGCGGACTTCATCGATCATGTAGGTGGCCGCATTCCAGCCCGTGTAGGCATACAACACATAGACCAGCGAAACCGCGAAGCTACTCGACAGCAACATCTCACCATCTCCTTTTTGTGGCAGGAACGAAACCGGCTGGCCCGTTCCGATCAAAAACCCCATCGCTCCCAAAACGACGATCAGGGCAATCTTCGAGTAGGTGAAAGCCATTTGGAATTTCCCTATCACCGTCAGCCGACCTAGATGAATCAGCGAAATAAGCACCACCACAGGAAGTGCAAAAACCAACGGAGGCAGCGAAGTGATGCTGCCCAGATAAGTGCCCATCAGAGTGGCGTTCAATGCAACCGGGGCCGCAAAACCGACCGTCGCAGAAACCCAACCGGAAAGGAAACCTGCAAACGGATGCCAGCTCTCTGACAAAAGATGATACTCACCTCCCGACTTGGGAAACATCGCCGCCAGCTCCGCATAGCAAACCGCCCCACAAAAGGAAAGCACGCCGCCGATCAGCCACAGCATCAGAATCGGAAACCCCGTAGATATATCAATCACCTGAAAACCCAGGCTGCCAAACACCCCGGTTCCCACCATATTGGCGATCACAATTGCAATCGCTGTAGGCAATCCCACTTTAGCCGCCTTGTTCATGGCAGAGGCACCTGGTGATATTCGAGAGCCCACTCCCTCATGAAACGAACTGCGGTTGGTTGAACCACATAAATGATCAACTCCGGATTATCCGACGATCCGAGGTAATGCTTGAGAAGCGGATTTGCATTCCAAATCTCCTCAAACAAACCCGCGTCATTCAAAACGTGCGCTTCGCCCGTGATCCGAATCTGATCGTGCTCGGGAGAAAGGTAGGAAATCTCCACACGGGGATTGTTTTCAATTTCAGTCGTCTTCTGGTAGCTGCGGAGATTTGCAATATAAACGGTGAAATCGTCATCGACTCGAACCGGAGAAACCGGACGAACTCTGGGCTGTCCATCTTGATCAACTGTTGCCAGCATCGGAAACTTCGCTTCACGAATCACGCGATGGGCCAGTTCAGGCAAATCAGAAATCTCAACAGGTTCCGGGACAGGCTTCATTTCAGACCAACAAGCTGACTCCTGCCATCATCAGCCGCAAGACATCTTTCGAGTAGATTTTAGTCGCAAGCAAAGGTGGACAGTCTACCTTGCCGACATGTCACGCGACGAAGCAATCGAGAAAATCGAAACCGCTTGTAAAACTATTTCGCTGGAGATGATGAAGGTCACGCCGACTGCGCGCCATCTCGACTGCGAACAAACCACCGCCGACATTGTGAAGGCCGCCTACCAGCTCACCGTCGAGTTGGAAGTCATCAAAAAGAAACTGATTCAGCTCAAAGGACGCGACGACTCACCTGAGCTGTAATCTTACTTTTTCGGTTTCTTCTTACCCTTCTTGCCGTCTTTACCTTTCGGGCCTTTGCCCTTTTCTCCTCCTTTTCCGGAGCGGCGGTCATATGATTCTTTCTCCGTAGAACCGTCGGCTCCGATAAAAGTAAAATCCACGGCGTCAGCTCCTACCTGATAATCGATCCGGTGAGTCTCGCCGTCTCTTTCGTAGGTAAGCGAGTAACCCTGATTCAGGTTTCCAGTAAAACCGGTAATGGTCGCACCGCGCAATGGCTGAAGAAATGATCGCACTCCCTGCGCTCTTGGACGCGACTCAAGATCAACCGCACCGCGAAATTTTGCCATCATGTAGGGTGCGGTCAGGTCACCGACATAGCGGAAATTGCCATCGTCATCGAAGTAGCCATGGCATTCATCGAGCGGTTTATC
>JAHDCN010000068.1 GCA_020629815.1 Verrucomicrobiota bacterium | reverse complement strand
CTCACCCCTTCTGCCACTGACGCAGCAGAAGGATGTGGGTGCGAATCAGGCTGGAGGCCCGGCGGCGGATTTCCGGACTCGGATCATGCCGCAGGGACCATTGTTGCCTGATAATTTCTTTCGCGAGGTGAGCCATTTTCCAGGTTGAGTGAGGGGATTTTTTGACTCTGGATCACGGAGGATCAGCGCTTAGCGAAGCGCTTGATACGCGACAGCAGTCGCTGCCATCCGAGCCAGAGGTTCAGTGTCAGGGTCCGCTTGCGAAACAGCAGCGGGTTTTGTCCGTGGCCATTAAACAGGGCCATATTATCTGTGAGAGTATTGTTCATTGCTTGAAACGGAGAGTGGTTGGGGCTCTCCACCAGAAAGACGGATGGAGAACCAATTTCAGTCACTCTTTCCTACGGATTTTTCCGACAATAATTTCACTTCGATTGTGACTTTCTTACGCAGCCATCGGCAAGGCTGCGCTGCTGTAGCCCGCCCAGTTGGGTGTCAGCTGGGCACTCAAGGCCTGCTTAGCCCGGTGAATCAACACCCACAGGTTGCTGCGGGAGATATCCAGTTTGCGGACAATCTCATCAGTCGAGCAGCCCTGAATTTCGCGCATGCGAAACGCCTCGCGCATCGTCTCCGGAAGTTCAGTGATGGCACTTTCCAGCTCCCGCATAAACTCGGAGCGTTCGGTAGCAACCTGGGGCTCATTCACGGTTTTGAAATCGACCTGACGATCAAGCCATGCCGTTACCCCGACCTCGGTTTCACCGTCACGTGCGCTTCCCTCTAAATCCGTAGTCAGCACAGAAGGACGTCGGCCATTGGCCCGATACAAATCGATAACCTTGTTGCGCAGGATTCCAGTGAGCCAGGTTTTCTCACTGCAGTCACCACGGAATCGACGATGCGCTTTCCAGGCAGCGAGGAAGGTTTCCTGCACCAGGTCTTCGGCAGCGCCGTGATCGGACACGCGCGATACCGCAAAGCGAAACAGGTATTCGCTGTAGTTTTCACTCCACCGGGCGGGGTTGAGTTGGTGTTTCAGTTTAGGTTTGGACTTCATTTTTACTTGGTTGGTTGTGTAGATAAATTTATTAACAGAATGTTCTGTCTGTTATTTGAGGCAAAAAAAGGGAATTTTATTCCCGATTATTTTTCATTAATTCGGCGGCGGCTTTGCGGGCGGTTTCTACCGGCCAGAGATCACGAAGATTCTGGGCTTCGGTGGTGGCTCCAGAATACAGGAGAAACAGCACTCCGGCTTTCTGTTGATCCGTTTCTGAATTGGCAAAGTGCCCCTCACAAATGGCTTCAAAAAAACCGCGAATCGACTCTTTGTGGGAGGAAATTTGATGATTGATCCCTTTCGATTCAGTGCAAGTCACCGCACTGGTGTTCGAAAAGGGGCAGCCACGAAACTGGCTCGCTTCCAGCCAATCGGCCAGCTCAGAAAAGTAGCGATCCACTTTGTCCGCAACCGGCATGTCGCTGTTCAGGAGATCGCCGCGATGGGTTTCACTACGGTCGTGGAGAGTTTCCAGCCAGGTCTCGCAAAGCGCTTCCTTGGAAGGAAAGTGTTGATAAAAACTCGCTTTCGCCGTTTCTGCGGTATTGATGATTTCATTGATACCGACTTCAGAATAACCACGTTCCATAAACAGCTTGCCAGCTGTTTCGAGGATGCGTTCTTTGGCGTTCGGTTTTCTCATCTGGAAAAAGATTAGAACAGACAGGTCGGTCTGTCAAAATGAATTTTGCATTTTTCTGAAAGTGATGCCCGCGCCCTCTTCCTACTCCTATGTAAAGCGGCGGAGGAAATCGGGCTTTACCTGGGAGAATGGTCGACCTTGCAGGGCTTGCTTTTGATCGAAGGAAATCCGGTGGTTCGCAGTGTAGTAGCCCATCCGGAGGAAGATTGGGATGAATGGGCCCGAATCAGTGAGTGCCGTGACCTGGCGGAGTTGATTGCATTCCTTCGCAACGCTTCAGACCGGCATTGGGGTGGCCTGATTGATTTTGAAGTCGATCTGCAGGACTTCGGATCACTTTCCACCCATGATGACGGGGAGTGCCATTTTTCTGTTCGATCTGAAGCGAGCGCCAAAGCTCTTGTGCAGAAGGCAAACCCGCAGTGGACAGAGGCAATTTGGCAGTCCCTGCGCGAAAACTCCGGTGCCTACTTGAGCTGCAATGATGCGGGGAAGATTGAGGTCTTCGCAGATTTTGACGCCTACATCAGTTCACTTGATTGCACGTAGCCCAGGCACTCCTGCCTGTGACATATGCAGATCACAGACAAGAGTGTCTGTACTATAGGGAGATCTTTACTCAACCGATACCACCGGCAAAATCACATGCGACGGGTGCTCCGCCGAAAGGTAAATCGTGTTGTTGGCTACGGGCGATTGCTCAAACGAGTTCACCGGATCAAATGTGTTCGGATGCACTTCGTATTTCGGGCTGTTGCTGCTGGAAATGTGCACGGCCAAACGATGTCCTTTGTTCACCACCAGCGCCGTGCTCCACATATCCAGAGTTAGTTTGTAAATTTGTTCTTTCGCCATCGGAACCTGCTTGTCGAAGCCTTGGTGAAACCGGCCCATGATGATCGAATCCCGCACCACCGCCTCGTGACCATCGGGATAAATATCGATCAGCTTTGCGGTGAAGGTCGTATCCAGAACATCGGTGCTGACATAGAGCTCCGCAAAAACCTTGCCAGTGATTTCCACGGGCTCCGTCAGCGGCTCTGAAGTAAAACGCAGGATATCTTTGCGGTCTTTCAGCACCCGCTGATCCAATGGTCCGACTCCCTGGTGGATAAATACATCACCACCAGCGGAAGGCACCGGATCTCGCGGATCATAGGAAAAAGTGAGCGAACCCTCTGCGCCCGGCTTTTGCAGCGAAAGTGTCCCGTCCCCATGACAATACCACGCCGTTGGAGTGTGGGGAACCGGCCAGACATCGGTGGACTTGTAGACGTTGCCCGGCGCATTCGGATCGGTTCCGTCGCCCATCAGGTAGTAGGCCATCCGTGATTTGGCGGGCGTCGCTGCATCCTGATCCTTCAGCACCTCGGTAAAATCGGGGAGCTTCCATTCCGCCGGCACTTCCCGCTTCGGAAACGGTTTCCCTTTCATCCCACCATGACCGGATGGATCGACCCGAACAAAAAGAGAACCGTCTTTGGCAAAATCGCGAAAGTAGTCCAAAGCCGACTCCGCAAAAATGTCATACCAACCGGTGCGTGCGATAAAAACTGCCTCGTTGTCTTTGGCGGCAGCCTCCACCGTCTGGCGATATTGCTCACGATCAAACATCTCAATTCCCGGCTTCGGCCAAACCGGAATCGGAATGTTGCGCTGAGCCAGCCAACGATAATACATCTCCCGCTTCACCCCATTGTGATAGGTCCAGTACAGATGCGCATTGCCACCGCTGACATTGGTATCCGCCGCTACCAAATTCGGATGGTTGGCGAGATAGGCCATGTAGGTGGCGAAGCCGTGGCCACTCTGTCCGGTCATGCCAACTTTGCCATTCGACCAGGGCTGCTGAATGATCCAGTCGATCGTATCGTAGCCATCATTGATTTCATTATCAAAGCTGGTCAGATCGACCGTGCCCGCTCCTTCCGATTCACCATCGCCACGCAGATCCTGGCACACGTAGACTAGATTTTTGTTGGCCAGACGGGTCGTATCAAAATTCGAAGCAGCCCAAATGCTGTAGGCAGTTCGACACAACACTGTCGACTTTTTACCGGGTGTCTTGGGTAGAAAAATGCCAGTGGCCAAATTGACGCCGTCCCGCATCGGCACCTTCATCTGGTAGTAGACGTAGTTGCCGCCCAGCTTCTGAATCGCCAGATCCTTCGAGAACTCCAGCTTTTCCTCCGCGGTCAGAATTCCGTCTTTATTGACATCCGATTCAGGATGCCGCTGGAGAAACGCGGCTGCCCCGGGCACCGGCGATGGCAGGTTCTGCTCCTCAGCGGCTGATAGAAGAACAGCACCACCTATAAGTAAGATCTGACTACTCCGAAAGAAAAGCATACTGAAGGTGATGTTCTTTCATCCGGTGCTCAAGAGCCAAATTCGGGCGAGAACTCTCCTCATGCACCCGGAGTTTTCTCCATAAATACTTCAACAGTAAAATAATTCCGCCAATGTTATTTTTTTGTTTGCGAATCGCAAATTTGGATGTAATTCCCCGCATCGCAAAAACTGAGATCGGCTGTTCCACCATCGAACGGGGCTCTCAGTAAAACGAACCCGAAAACGGATCCTTACATCTGGATGCCCTGAACTGAACGAAAACATACATACCCTTAGATTTGTTTTTCCATGCGAAAAACAACCGTCCTGAAATGAAAATCCTGATTGTTGGGGCCGGTGGAGTCGGCCGGGTAGCTACTCACAAGGTAGCGCAAATGAATGATGTTTTCGATGAAGTCCTGTTGGCAAGCAGAACGAAGTCCAAATGCGATGGGATCGCGGAGGACGTCCGGGAAAACTTCGGAGTTACTATTAACACGGAAGCGGTGGATGCGGACGAAGTCGGCGAAATGGTTTCGCTGATCCGCGATTTTGAGCCTGAGATTGTGCTGAATCTGGCACTTCCCTATCAGGATCTTCCAATCATGGACGCCTGCCTGGAAACTGGAGTCCACTATGTGGATACTGCCAATTACGAACCCCGCGATACGCCCAAATTCGAGTATCACTGGCAGTGGGCCTACCGGGAACGTTTTGAGCAGGCAGGAATCATGGCACTATTGGGATCCGGTTTTGATCCGGGCGTGACCAATGTGTTTTGTGCCCATGCGGCGCGGAATCATTTCGATGAGATCGACTGCATCGATATTCTGGACTGCAATGCAGGCGATCATGGACTGCCGTTTGCGACCAATTTCAATCCGGAGATTAACATACGGGAGATCACTCAGCCCGGTCGCTGGTGGAACGAAACCAACTGGGAGGAAGTCGAACCGATGTCGGTGCACGAGTCTTTCTCATTTCCAGAAGGCATCGGTGAGCGGGAGATATACCTCCTGTATCACGAAGAGATGGAATCCCTGTCGAAGTATCTCGATCTCAAAAAGATTCGATTCTGGATGACGTTCTCCGATTCCTATCTGACTCATCTTCGTGTTCTCGAGAATATCGGCATGACCTCTATCGAACCGGTTCATTTCAAGGGGCACCCCATTGCACCTCTTGAGTTTCTGAAGGCGGTTTTGCCTGACCCGGCCTCACTGGGAGAGCGGACAAAAGGCAAGACCTGCATCGGTTGCCTGGTTCACGGCAGAAAAGACGGCAAAGAAAAACAGTACTACATCTACAATATTTGCGACCATGAGGAAGCATTTGCGGAGACCGGCGCACAGGCGGTGAGTTACACCACTGGCGTGCCGGCTGCCATTGGAGCCCGAATGATTGCAACGGGCGAATGGTTGAAGCCGGGAGTCTGGAATATGGAGCAGTTTGATCCGGCCCCGTTTCTAGAAGAGCTCCAGAATCGCGGCCTACCCTGGACGGAAGTCGATTTCGATTTCACGCCAAAACCTCAAACCAACTCGACGTTTGTCGGAGATCGAAATTAGGCATGGAACTCCCACATACATTGTTGGAACAGGGAATTTCACCCGCAGAGAAGCTGGAGATTCCGGGGCTTCCCGATCACGGCCCCTGCTACGTAATCGATCGAAAACGCTTGCGCCAAAACATGCAGGTGATGCAGCGCATTCAGAAAGAATCAGGTTGCCGCGTACTTCTTGCTCTAAAGGGCTTTTCCACTTTTTCGGTTTTCGACGAAATGCGCCCCTATTTGGCAGGCTGTTGTGCCAGTGGCGTCTGGGAAGCTAGATTGGCCAGAGAAAAATTCGGTGGAGAAGTGCATTCCTATAGTCCCGCCTTTTCCCGCGCAGATATCCCCGAAATTTTAGAACTTAGTGATCATGTCGTCTTCAACTCGATCAACCAGTTGCAACAGTTTCAGGACCAGACAATCGATGCAGGCGTTGAGGTGGGGCTCCGCATCAATCCCGAGTACTCTACAGGCTCGGTAGGGATGTACGATCCATGCGCCGCTTTTTCCCGATTAGGGGCACGGGCCGACGAAATCGGCACGACTCATAGTGATTCTCTGCTCAGGCACCTGAGCGGTTTTCACTGCCACACTTTGTGCCAGCAGACATCCGAGCCACTGGAAAAAACTCTCGGAGTTGTGGAGGAGAGATTCGGAAAGTGGCTGCCGGATTTGAAGTGGTTTAATATGGGCGGCGGACATCATATCACCCGTCCGGATTACGACGTCGATCACCTGATTCAACTGATTCGCGACTTTCAGGATCGCTGGGATCTAAGAGTCTATCTTGAGCCGGGAGAAGCCCATGTCTACGATGCCGGTTATCTGGTGGCAAACGTTTTGGACATTGTGGAAAACGGAACCCGCATAGCGATACTGGATGTTTCGGCGACGTCACACATGCCGGATGTTTTAGAAATGCCATATCGTCCTCCACTAGAGGGTAGCGGCCTGCCCGGTGAGAAAGCACATACCTATCGACTGGGCTCCAGCTCATGTCTTTCCGGTGACATCATTGGTGACTATTCGTTTACCTTCCCACTGCATGTTGGAGACCGCCTGATTTTCTCTGATCAGGCGCAGTACACTATGGTAAAGAGCACATTCTTCAACGGTATCCGCCACCCGGCGATTGCAGCGTGGGACCCCGATACAGGAAAGACGGAAGTGTTCCGTGAATTCGGCTACGATGATTTTGTTTCCCGTCTCGGGTGATTATGAGAGAAAGTTCACTGGGGTTTTGTAATTGTGAGTTTGGACATATTCCCAACGAAGAATCGCTGTTTCGAGTTATCCCGGCACCGTTGGAGAAATCCGTTTCCTATGGAGGCGGAACAAAAGCGGGACCGGAAGCAATTTTGGCGGCAAGTGAGGAACTGGAACCTGTTTATCTGGGAACTGTTCCCGGTGAAGCCGGAATCGAAGTCGCCCCCCCGGTAAACTGCGATCTGGAATGTCAGTCCGTTCTCGACCAAATCGGCTTGGAGGTCTTTCGATCTCTTGATACAAAGAAAGTTCCTGTAGTTCTGGGCGGAGAACATACCGTCACCTACGGGGCTTATTCTGGTATAAAACGATTTTTTTCCAACGATGACATTGGAATTATCCAGATCGATGCACATGCGGATCTGAGGGATCAATACCAGGGCAACCCGCTGAGTCATGCTTGTGTAATGCGCCGAATTTCCGAGCAGTGGAATCCCAGAATCCATCAAATCGGAGTAAGAGGTATATCGAAGGAAGAGTTCGATTTTCGAAATAGCCATCCTCACATCACATTTCAGGATGCTCCTGAGCTTTGGAAGCAAGGACTGTCAAAACCCTTTTTGCCGGATGACTTTCCATCAAAAGTTTACCTGACATTCGATGTCGATGGTCTCGATGCATCGCTGATGCCTTCAACTGGAACACCTTCTCCGGGGGGATTGTTTTGGCATCAGGTGGAAACGATTCTGGAAGAGCTAGTCCGGGATCGCGAACTGATTGGTTTCGATCTCGTGGAGTTGGCCCCCTGTCCCCAATTTAACTCCCCTGACTTCACCGCTGCCGTAGCCGTGTATGCGGGCATGTGGGCAGTCTGTGAAGGTAGGGAGAATAATGCCATCCGATAGAGGAGACAGGGAGCCACCCAGGTTCAGAATTAATTTATGATTTAGGTTAGGCAGCCCGAAATACGTTGCTGTGCTTACTTCGAAAGCAGGCTATCGCATTGCGAATTTGCTTCGTGATTGAGTCGATTTTTAAGGGTCTGCGAATTTGATAGACCGTTGAACAGGCCATTTGTAAGCCCTCCGGCTCTACCAACGCGATAACCGGACATCCCAGATACAATTGGCTTAACTGGCGGAGCGCCTGGCTTCCGGAAGAATCCTCTCCGAGTCGTAAGTCGACCACGATGCCGTCAAACTCACGACAACGTAAAAATCGATACGCATCAGAGAAGGAATTCGCTCGCACCACCGAAACATTGTCCCAGTGCAAGATTGTTTCCAAAGCGCTGGTCTCGCCAACAGGCCGATCCAGAAGTAGCACGGACAGAGGTTCTTGTAATTCGCTCATTTCAGTCGCTGTCTAATAGTCATCCCAGGAGCCATTCTCCCAATGATGAGTTCGCTGTCTCCTGCGCTTTTTGAACTTCCCCTTCCAGGGATAGCCGTAGTCATCCCCTTCGTCCTCGTAGTAGTCGTCCTCGTCGTCCAGCTCATCGTAGAGAAAGTCGTCATCAGACTCATCGTCGTCATCCAGAGCATCCTCATTGAATTCTGCGTCGACCATTTCGTCTTCGTATTCTGCCTCTTCGAATTCCGATTCTATTTTCATGTCACAGGTTATTTGAGTTACCGGAGGAGGTTTTCTCCTCACGGGTGAAGATTCACCGGTTTTTATTTTAATGTCAAATCTTTTAATGTTAAAATAAAAGAGTTACCTTGACCCGATTACGAAGATCGAGATGATGGGTTTCAGATAATTTATGGCGAAAGATCGTATTGATTCCGTGTTGTCCGATTGGCTCGAAGAAAAGCCGGAATTTTCCCGCGAAGCTCTTGGGATTGTTTTGCGTATCAGCACTCTTGCAAAAATACTGGGCGAAGAGGTAACTCACGCTCTGAATGAGCTTGAACTGGACTGGTGGGAATACGATGTTCTCGCCGCCCTGCGACGGCAGGGACAACCCTATCGGCTCACTGCCAGTGATATTGCAGAAAGTGCAATGATATCACCGGGTGCTGTAACCAACCGGATTGACGGCTTGTTAAAACGAGACTTCGTCACTCGGTCAGAGGACCCGGAAGACCGGCGTCGCGTTTTGGTCGAGTTGACCCCCAAAGGTCTGAAAATGATCAACCGGGCAAGTGAGGCCCGGTTTTCCTGCGCAGAAACCGCAGTTTCCAACCTGACCAAACAGGAATGTAAGACAATGAATCGCCTTTTGAGCAAATTACTCCACGCCAGTGATTTGCGGGAGGAAGAGGAATAGTCAGAACAGCCGATTCATTTCCCGCTGAAGGTTATCCCGGGCTCTCTGTTCCCACCCGGCAAAATGCGCTGTTTGGAAAATCTGATCCTGATCCAGGAAACTTTGCAGCACCGCTGCTCTGCCTTTCCGGTAGTCCTCCCGGGGGACAAAAGAATATTCCTTCCGGACAGCCTCTGAATATTCCCGATAGCGAACTTCCTCCGTTCCCAGGATCGAAAGATCGACGTCACAAAGTAAATCGCTTTCAACATCCATGGTCCGCGGCGAACCATGTGCTGTGCCCAGAATTAGATGATCCAGTTTTTCCCGATCGTCGCTGTTCAGTTCAGGCAACCACTCTCCCACCAAGGCAGCACTGTCGGCCTCATTGGTTTTGCTCCTGGGATCATAGACCGCATCGTGAAACCACACCGCCAGAACCAAAAAGGAATTCTCGGCGCCCTCGGTCTCTGCCAATCGATCAAGCATCCATTGGATGTGATCCAGATTGTGATAAAAACGATGATTCTCTCGATAGGCCGCTTGCAGTTTTTCCAATGCCGATTCGGCCAGCGTAGCGGAAATACCGAGAGCGCCACTCGCTTGCTGGAAAGCCAGTTCGTGCTCTTGTTTCACGACAATTTCCACCCCTCGCGGTAATCACGACCCAGGAATTTCTCCGCCTCCGGCGCGTTGGGAAATTTCATGCTTTTGGCATCCCACTCGAGTTTCTTTCCGGCGCGATAGGCGACGTTGCCCAAGTGATTGGCTTCGGTCAGCGGGCCGCTGTAGGGAAATTCGCAAAGCGGTTTCGGCCCTTCCCCTTTGCAGGCCAGAATCCATTCTTCCTGCTGTCCCGGAGAAGGATCGATCCACGGCTTCGGTCTTTCAAAATTGGCGAACTTGTCTTCGGGCAGCAGGATGTGTTTTCCGTAGTCGGCCAGAACCATGCCTTCTTCTCCAATGAACAGCGTGCCGTTGCCCCACTGGGGAATTTTGCCGTCTTTCCAAATCTGCGGTTTCTCAGCACCCTGATACCAGGTGTGCTCGACGGCAGGCAAATCGCCGCGTTCACCGAAGGTGTATTTCACGCTCATTGAGGCCGGGGCAATGTCGTGATGCGGCTCGGGACCACTGAGCGGTTCGATCGTCAGGGGCGCATCCAGTTTCAGCGCCCACCATGCCAAATCATTCCGGTGACTGCCGAGATCAGACATCGTGCCATTGCCGAAATCCCACCAGCGATACCAGCGAGGACCGGGAAAATAGAAATCGTGAAACTCGCGAAACGGCGCAGGTCCAATCCAGAGATCCCAGTCCAACCCATCGGGCACCGGCTTGCCTTCCTTCGGAGTATCCGGCGTGTAAATGATATCCTTATTGGCTTTGGCTTCCGCCTCCGTTTGCCAACCCCAGGCGCGGGACACCCAGGTGTGCGCCTCTTTGACGGGACCAATCGCTCCGGATTGCACCAGCTCCACCACACGACGGTAATTTTCCCCGGCATGGATCTGGGTTCCCATCTGCGTCTGCACTCCAGCTTTGGCCGCCGCTTCTGTAATGATGCGGCACTCGTGGACATCGCGGGTCAGAGGCTTCTCGCAGTAAACGTGCTTGCCCGCTTTCAGAGCAGGCAACATCGCCAGAGCATGAGTGTGTTCCGTGGTGGAAACGACGACCGCATCGATGTCATCCAGCTTCTGGTAAAACTCGCGAAAGTCTTTGTAGCTACGGGCTTTGGGAGCAGAACTTTCCAGCGCCTTGCCGAGGTTGGTTTCATTCACATCACACATGGCGATGATTTCCTCCTTCGAATCGACCACCGCCTTCACATGGCTGCGTCCCCGACCACCGACGCCGATTAGCCCGACGCCCAGTTTTGAATTCGGCGACTGACAACTGGTGATCGCGGGAAAGCCCAGAACAGCACCGGCACCGGAAGCTTTGAGAAATTTTCGACGAGACGTGGATGGATGACTCATGCCTCGATGGTAGGCAAATCCGCTCAAAAGGGAAAGCTCATCCACCCGCAATCAGGCCAAACCTAATCGGCCATACCAAATCCAACAGGGTACAGTCTCAGACTCAACCCTGTTAGGTTACTCACTCAACCCTGTTAGGTCAGTGACCTAACCCTGTT
>JAHDCN010000559.1 GCA_020629815.1 Verrucomicrobiota bacterium | reverse complement strand
CGATCTCTCATGCGCGCGGCGGTCCTCATGGGCCGCTGGAAAAACCTGCCGGATTGAGCCTAACCAGCCTCGCTCCGGGTGAAGAGGGCAAGACGCTTTGGAGCACCGAAGTGAAGGGCTACGATCCTTCTTTTGCTTCTCACTGGAATGAAAAGTATGTCTTCGGATTCCAGGGGATGAACCACCTGGTGATGGATGCTGCGACTGGTAATCTGCTGCGCGAACAACCTGTCGATACCAACGCGACTCTTTGGGGATTTGATCAGAAAAAAAGTGACTGGGTCAAAGAAAGCAATGCCACGGTGCGCAGCAAGCGTCGCCATCCCAACACCAACCAGGCGAATCTACTGGTGGGCGATTGGCATTGGTTCCTCACTCACGATTTTCCCTATGTCGGTCGGGTGAACATCGAGACCGGGAAAGCGGAATACCTCGAACTACCGGCTCAGTTGATGGCCAGCAAAAAGGAGCGAGGCAAAGATCAGCTTCTGTGGGGTAAAGCGAACCCAACCAACCAACCACTCAATGCGAATGGGTTAGCTGTCGGCGACAAGGGCCACGCTGGAACGGGGTGGGGACATATCTCAGCTGCCAGCCCGACTCTCGTAGGCAAGTATTTGTTTCTACCTGTAGTGACCGGAACTGTTCATGTCATCGATACCGAAAAAGAAACCCTGTCACCTGAGTCGATCGTTGCGACTAATGACTTGGGCTTGGGTGGCGAGACGTGGAGTCTTGCTACGGTAACTTATGCGAATGGGCGGCTATATGCGCATACGATGACGGAGATTCTTTGTATCGAGTAAAACCGAATTCTAAATCTATGAAACAATACTTCACCAACCTTATTCCAGTAGTGGTATTGGCTGCTGGCATATCGATGTCGCAGTCGGCATATGGGCAGGCATCCGCGCCCAAACCCAACAATGAAAAACCGGAGAAAGTTTCGGGACAAGTGAAGCGGATTCATCCCTATGCGCTGAAGCTGATCATTAAAGGTAAGAACGAGGAGGCGATCGCTTATCTCAAGGAAACGGAAGCGGCGAAGACCAATCCGGATCACACCAAGCTGCTGCTCGATATTATCAATGGCAAAGACGGTGCCTGGAAGTTCGATGCGGAGACCTGGCCCTGGGAGCGCGTGGTTCCTGATGCGTCGCTCAAGAAAGATGCGCCGACCGACAAATTCACGATCGCCTTTGGTGGCGGCGCGGGATATGTCCCCGAGAACGAGCGCATGTGGGACACGATTGGCGCGATCGATCCGCGTGCGGTTTTGTTGCTGGGAGACAATGTGTATATCGATGACCCGGAAACACCGGAGATGCAGCGTTTTCACTACTACCGACGCCAAAGTCAGCCGGAGTGGATGAAGCTAGCCAAGCAGGTGCCGATCTACGGGATTTGGGATGACCATGATTTCACTACTAACGATGGCTGGGGTGGTCCTTCCATCGACGAGCCAGCCTGGAAACGAGAAGTGTGGGAGATTTTCAAAGAAAACTGGGACAACCCGGGCTACGGCGGCGGCGAAGAGAATCCAGGTTGCTGGTTTGACCTTCGGATTGGCGATGTGCAGTTTATTATGATGGACGGCCGCTACTACCGCGAGTCGCCCAAGGAGAAAGAAAATAAGAATCCTTCAATGCTCGGCCCTGTTCAGATGAAATGGCTGAAAAAAGCGCTGAAGAGTGACGCCAAGTTCAAAGTACTTTGTTGCAACGTGCCGATGGCTCCGAATGTGAAGCCGGGATCGAAAGATACCTGGGACGGCTACAG
>JAHDCN010000558.1 GCA_020629815.1 Verrucomicrobiota bacterium | reverse complement strand
GAGCGGAAGTGCTTTACCACAAAGCTCAGAATCCAAAGCCCAAGGCCTAAAGGAAACAGAAACATCAATGGTTCTTTCCATTCCAAAGAGATAGGTAGATTTCGAATCAGAGCACAGCCTCCAAGAACAAATGATCCCAGCATGAAAAGTCGGATATGCCCAAAGCGATTCAGTTCTTTTTCAATTTCGGAACTCTCAGCAACAATCCCCTTTTCTCTCAGAATCGCCAAAACGGCCTGAATTTGCTCGTCCGTCTCATAGTCACGATGAGCATGGTCCTCACGCAGAAAATCTTTGATTGCCTCTCGAATCTCAGTCTTCTTCTCTGCGTCCGTATCCATCGATCATCCACGTTTTCTCAATTTATCAGGACTCGCAATTACTTTCCGGAAAAGCCCCGAAAAGATCACCTCATGATAAGCTTCAACTCGTATACCTTTCACACCACAGTTTGGCAGCGCTACGATGAAACATCCTGAGTCAAAAGTCGTTATTATTGGAGCCGGTCTCGCCGGGCTGAGCTGTGCGGTGCGATTGCATTCATCAAACATCCCCTTTGAAATTTTTGAGGCATCGGATGGTGTCGGAGGCAGAGTTCGAACCGATCAGGTCGATGGCTTTCTACTCGACCGGGGTTTTCAGGTCTATCTTGACGCTTATGAGAATGCCGGGGAGCTACTCGATCTCGATGCTCTTCATCTGAAGCGATTCGAACCGGGAGCTTTAGTTTGGAAAAACGGAAAGCTTCACAAGCTCATCGATGTATTTCGTCGACCAGCCGGTCTGTGGCAGTCGGCAACCGCACCGATCGGAAGGATCAGTGACAAACTACGGGTCGCAAAATTACGTGCCAGCCTTCTCAAAAAACCGGTTAGTGAAATTTGGGAAGCTGCCGATCAGACGACCGAGCAACACCTGCGCCAACTGGGTTTCTCGGAGACCATGATCGATGACTTTTTTCGTGGATTCTACGGTGGCATCTTTCTCGAAGAAGAACTGCAGACATCCAGCCGGTGTTTTGAGTTCACCTACAAAATGTTCTCTCAGGGCTATGCAACCCTTCCTGAAAATGGCATGCAGGCCATTCCTGATCAGCTTGCCCAACGTTTGCCTTCAGAATCCATACATCTCAATACCCCGATTGTTTCAATCGACGGCAATACCGTTCATACAGCTGATTCTGAAATAAGCGCGTCACAAATCGTAATCGCGACAGACGGAAAAGCAGCCCACCAGCTGTTCCCTCAGGTTCAACAACCCAAGTGGAACTCGACCTCCTGCCTCTACTTTTCCGCTTCCGACCCGCCGACCACTGAACCAATGATCGTTCTCAAAGGAGATCGGAAAAACGGATTGATCAACAACCTCTGCGTTCCCTCTTTCGTTTCTGAGAACTATGCTCCCCCGGGCAAATCGCTGATCTCGATTTCTCTACTGGGCGATCACCGGTCCCACTCGGAACTGGCTGATGAAGTAAAAAAAGAAGCAGTCGATTGGTTTGGGCCAGCGGCTTCGGAATGGACCCATCTGCGCACCGAGCACATACATCGAGCTTTGCCAGTAACCGGCAGTGAAACTCAGAGTCCATCATCAGAGCCAGATCACATTCATATCTGCGGCGATCATACAATCAATGGCTCAATCGAAGCAGCCATTCAATCCGGATCAAAAGTAGCAAAGCAAATCTCGGAGAAGATCGTCGCGTAGCCGCCCTCGCGACTTTTCCTTAGCACGAAGGCTCACACGTGTTAAGCGAAGCACCCGTAGCGGAATTTGCGAAAAATTCCG
>JAHDCN010000067.1:10731-11287 GCA_020629815.1 Verrucomicrobiota bacterium | reverse complement strand
TTCCTTTAGGCCTTGGGCTTTGGATTCTGAGCTTTGTGGTAAAGCACTTCCGCTCATTCCGTTAGGAAGCACTTCCATCCGACGTTTTTTTGAATGCTTTCTGTAAAGGATTCTACTTTCTGGATCTGGCAATAAGCCTCACACGATCTTTGATGGGGCCGGAAAAACTATCGAGAACGAATATTCTGCGGCTTGGGCGGATTTTTGGTCTTGCTTCGATCCGGAAGCGAGTCTGTGCATTCGGTTGCAGCGAAGCAGTATAGGCTCTTCCCAGACGAAGTGCGGCGCTGAGGTTACGATAAGCACCGTTCTTCCAGACAAAGTAGCGTCCTGTAAAGAAACGGCTGGATGCAGTTGCTCTCATTCGAAAGCTCTGGTTGGTATTTCCGTCGTTCTGGATGAGCCCGTATGCTCTTGATGTGCGCATTCTTTTACGTGTGCTACCTACGGATTGGCCGGCTCCACTGCGATTGTGAATATTGTTTCCTTTTCGTGAAACAAATGCCCTTCCAATGGATGCATCGGGTTGGCGGATTTCCACAAAAGTATTAGAACC
>JAHDCN010000067.1:0-10631 GCA_020629815.1 Verrucomicrobiota bacterium | reverse complement strand
TTCACCGCCTTCACCGCCTTCACCGCCTTCACCGCCTTCACCGCCTTCACCGCCTTCACCGCCTCCGGTTGTGTTGATTTGATTAAGAGCATCGCCGATCAGGCTGGCAAGGGGTGTTTGCGACAGATACTGAATACCGTTTCCCTCGGAAGTGAGAGGGATATTCTGCAGTGCTGTCTCCGTAATTTCTGCGGTTGGACGACGATAGCGAACATAGTCGACATCGACCACCAGATCAGGGCTGTTTGCGAAGCCGTTAGCATCATTCAGAACTGTACGATTGTGATGGAACTGACCTGCATGATCCTGCGGGTTAGCGAACATTGAATTGGGGGATCCGGCGACGTTTCCCCAATCGGTATAAGTGGTAATTCCGACCTGAAGAGTTGCAGGCATATCTGGTCTTTGGTAGCGATTTTCCACAATCCAATTGCCGCCTTCATGTTTGCGAAGCAGTAAGAACGTATTGCCGCGGCGAATCGCCTGAAGTGTGACAATTCCAGAATCGGCTGGAACGCCCAAATCGTCGTAATAGAGCGTGGAGTTGCCGTTTACGGTTGTCTTTACTTCGTAGTTCCACTGGTTTGTTGGGGAGTTTCCAGTGGTGTGTCCATAGCTGAGAAAGATGTAATTTTCGCCGTCAGGAGTCCAGTCTGTTGCGTATCCGTTTGCTGGCCAGGGCAGTCTGGTTTGCGGGGCCGCAATGGGAGTAGGAGCTGCGGCACTAATATTTCGTGGAGAGCGAATCATGATTCCTCCGAGAGAAAAGTCGCGCGTAGGTCGGCCCTCTTGTCCGTCCCGGCGTCTGACGTCTAGATGTAAGGTAACTGCGAAGTCTCCGGTCACTTCTCGATATACAAGAGGGGCGACAAGATCCATGTACCACGCGGAGCTATAAGGCATGAGACGCATGTGTCCCGGTGCAGTTGTGCTGATATCGAATGTTTCGAGTTTGTCAGCGTTCCAGCCCTCTGTTTCATTGAGCCTCTTCCAGTGAGAGAGGGTTTCACTGTTTTCGAACTCATCACTAAGATGAGAAAGATCGTCTTGGGCTTTCAGCATCGAGATGCCGGAGCTGATTATTACCGCGAAAAGGATAGAAGTGATTTTCATAACACTCCTTTCTTGGGGCTTTGATGGGGGCGGTTACAATTTTGTGGGATTTTTTTTTCGAAATCTCCGATTTTGTGAGACGATGTTGAAAGGAGGGAGAATGGAGCACCAAAATACGCAAGCAAATTTCCCGCAAACT
The DNA here is from genome assembly GCA_020629815.1 of Verrucomicrobiota bacterium. Classification (GTDB taxonomy): domain Bacteria; phylum Verrucomicrobiota; class Verrucomicrobiia; order Verrucomicrobiales; family DEV007; genus Arctic95D-9. Next base: position 9,379 of record JAHDCN010000067.1, on the reverse strand, counting down.
CGATGGAGTTTAGTTGTTGGCTCAAGAGATTCAGGAGAAAACCGGGAAGAAGCAGTATCTGAGCTTTGTCAGGCCTACTGGGCTCCTTTGTACGCGTTTTGCCGGAAGTCTGGTAAGTCTGCTTCAGATGCAGAGGATCTGGTCCAGGGGTTCCTTGCTAAAGTGGTAGCTGATGACTTATTTTCGAGGGCTGACGACGGGAAGGGAAAAATGCGAACGTTTTTGCTGACGCTGTTTCGCCGCTTCCAAAAAGACGAAAGAAACAAGGCTTATGCTCTAAAGAGGGGAGGTGGACAGGTCTTTGCTTTGGACATTAACGAAGTTGAAGACTGGTATGAGGCGAATGTCCCTGATGAATATAGTGCTGAGGTATTATTTGATAAAAGCTGGGCTAGAACGGTGCTTGAGAATGCGATGCTGCGATTGAATCGACAAATGAGTTGTGAAACAAAAGATCAGGAATTTTTGTTGCTTCGGCCTTTTCTGACTGGATCAGGCGACTTATCAAAATATGAGTCAATTGGTGAGAAGCTCGGAATTTCAGCAGGGAACGTTAGAGTGAGATTACATCGAATGCGTTCCAGATTTGCGCTCGCATTGAGGGAAGAAGTTCGCGATACCCTTCCGGAAGGAGCTGATATTGATGAGGAAATACGATACCTGATTGAATTGGTTTGAGCGAGTCGAATACAGAATCAGACAGCCGGAATCTGGATGGGCTGGATTTGAAAGAATTATTGGCAGCGGGTATCACTTCGCCTGACCAAACCTCGGATAGTATTGAGTTTCCGGAACTCGAAGGATTTGAGGTGATCCGACTATTAGGAAGGGGCGGGATGGGCGCTGTGTTTCTGGCTCGCCAACTGAGCTTGCAGAGACTGGTCGCTCTGAAGATTCTCTCTTTTCCAAAAGGTGGCAGTGATCCGATGTTGGATCGCCTGGAGCGTGAAGCTCAGGCAATGGCCCGGGTATCGGATCCGAATACAGTATCCGTATTTGATTTCATCCGGTTGCCTGCAGGAGGAGCGGCGATTGTGATGGAGTATGTTGAGGGTACGACTCTTCGTGAAAAGATGAGCTCACCAATGCAATGGGAGGATGCGGTGAAAGTGGCTCTTCAGGTTGCCCGGAGTTTGGAGTCGGCCCATCGAGCAGGCGTTATTCACAGGGACATCAAACCCGAAAACATCCTGGTTGGCCGTGATGGAGAAAGCAAAGTCACCGATTTCGGTCTGGCCTTTCCGGTTGAACAGAATGTTCAGAGACTCACTGTGACGGGGACCTCACTGGGAACGTTGGGGTACATGGCGCAAGAACAGCTCGAAGGAGGTGTAGTTGATGAAAGGGCTGATGTCTATTCACTGGGGGTGGTCCTTTACGAGATGATTACCGGGAAGAAACCATTTGGTAATTTTGATTCACCTGCTGCAATAAACCCCAATGTTCCTCAGCTTTTGAGTGACCTTACCATGGAAGCTCTTTTGCCTGAAAAAGAGGCCCGGTTACCAGATGCAAAGACCATGCGCAATCGTCTCGAACTGACCCTGGTAGATTTCGCGGAACTTTCAGAAAAGAAAAAAAACACGGTAAGGTCGCCCCTGATTTTCTGGACTGCTGCCACAGTTCTGTTGCTCCTCCTTTCTTATGTTTTCTTCTCAGTTGTGCCGAATTCAAATGGACAGATTCAACGCTTGGAACAGCCTGTGGAAATTAGCGGAAGTTGGGACGTAAACGAAGGAATCTATTCTTCAGGCTCAGATATCTGTTTGCTGGGGCTCAAAAGTTCCGCAGTGGAAAGCGGTTCTTTTGATATCGAAATCGAGTTCACGAGACGCTCGGGGCGGCACTCGGTATCAGTATTTTTTCCCCACGAAAATGGATTTGGAGGGATCGAACTTTCTGCATGGGCAAGGAACCTCGGAGGATTGCAAGTTTTGGATGGAGTCACTCTGGAACAGTCTCCATCTGCCTTTGTGTTGGATCTTCAAAACGGCCGAAGGTATTCGCTACTGGTTCGGGTGCGTGGTGATATGGTGGAGACCTACGTGGATGGGAAAAGTTACGAAGTATCCCACATTGGAGAGCGGCAATTCCGAGTGTCCGATCCATGGGGGTGGCAGCTGGGATCCGGGCAGGCAGATTGTGACTTTGTAATTGGTAGTTATCAAAGCCCTACTACATTCCATTCTGTTCAGGTGAAGAAAGCCAGGTAGAAGACTACAAACTGCGCCGCAATTCGGCGACTTGATTCGAAACCCTGTCGTCGTTTATCTTTGCTGCATGGCATGTCATCGCTACGACCAACCTAATAGCCGACGGGAGTTTCTGTCCCGGGCTGGGGCTGGATTTGGAGCCGTGGCTTTATCGGGGCTGGCTGGCGAAAACTTGATTGCTGCAGATGGCAGGGCGCCCAATCCGGTGGCTGCGAAGATTCCTCACCGACTGGGAAATGCGAAGAATGTCATTTGGCTGTTCATGGAGGGCGGCCCCAGTCATTTAGATCTTTTTGACCCGAAGCCTTTGCTAAACAAGCTGGCGGGCGAGTCTTTGCCGGATAGTTTCGAGCGGCCTGTCACGGCCATGGGCGAGGTGAATTCACCGCTCCTTGAGTCGAAACGGGAGTGGGCGCAACACGGAGAAAGCGGTCTGTGGATATCCGACTGGTTACCAAACCATGCGAAAATTGCGGACGAGCTCTGTGTAATCCGCTCCTGTGTTTCCGATGGAATTAACCATGCCGGCGGTGTGTGCCAGATGAATACCGGCTCCGTTTTTGGCGGACGCCCGTCGCTCGGATCGTGGATTTCCTATGGATTGGGAACAGAAAACCAAAGCCTGCCCGGTTTTGTGGTGATCAAGGATTCGAACTCAATGATCGTCAACGGCACTCGTTGCTGGGGCTCGGGGTTTATCCCTGCCGTGCATCAGGGAGTGTTGCTCGAAGGAGGCGACCAGCCGATTGCCAACCTGAATAATCCCAAGGGAACAACCGATCAACGACAGCGGAAGAAACTCGATTTTATCAACAAACTGAATCGCAAACACCTGCTGGGACGAGAATCGAATACGGATTTGGATGCTCGGATTCGCAGCTACGAGTTAGCCTTTCGTATGCAGGCGGAAGCTCCGGAAGCAATCGATCTTGAAAGCGAGCCGGAGCATATCAAAAAGCTGTATGGGATCGATGACAAGGACACCCAGATCTATGGACGACAGTGTTTGATGGCGCGCCGACTGGTCGAGCGCGGGGTGAGGTTTATTCAGCTCTATCACGGTGCCGGTAGCAAGTGGGACAGCCACTCGAAGATGGAAGAGAACCACACACGCCTGTGTCGCAACGTCGATGTGCCGATTGTCGGGTTGCTTTCCGATCTGAAACAGCGTGGATTACTTGATGAGACACTCGTCATTTGGGGTGGCGAGTTTGGCCGAACTCCGATGAGTGAAAAGGGAGATGGACGCGACCATAACCCGACTGGTTTCACTATGTGGATGGCCGGGGGCGGGGTGAAAGGCGGGCAGACAATTGGCTCCACCGATGAGCTCGGACTGTATGCCCGGGAAGACAAAATGCATGTCCACGATATTCATTCGACTATCATGGCGATGCTGGGGCTCGATCACACCGAGGTTGTCTACATGCACAAAGGGCGACCGGAGCGGGTCGATCTGAATGAAGGGCATGTGCACGAAGGCATTGTTTCCGGGGTTTAGCGAAACAAAGAAAAAGACCGGGCGGAAAACCACCCGGTCTTGAATCTTTTTTCCGGAATCAATCAGTGTAAATTGATTCCCACTGTCTCTGGTCGAGAGGACTAGTAGTTGAAACGAGCACCCAGAACGAGGGCGCGTTGGTCGTTTTCGTAAAATTCACCGCCGACTTTCAGGCCGATAGCCTGGTGAACTTGCCAGACGAGACCCGGAGTGATTCTCCAGCTGTCGTAGCCTTCTTCGTCGTGGTAGTAAGCAAGACCGTAAGCTTCCAGGTTGGCACCAACCATAGCGCGGAATCCGGTGCCGCCATACCATCCCCAGCGATCATTATCGAGCGCGGAGTAGCGAGCATAGGAAACGTCAGTGTGAGTTGCGCCACCTTCGAGAACCCAGTCAACACAGTGGAAGATGGGGAAGTGGAGACCCAAACCGAGACGGTAGCGATCAGTTTCAGCATCGGTGTTGGCACCGAAACCGGTCAAATCTACTTCGTAGTCGCTGTGGGTGTAACCAGCAGAAATGTAAAAATTGCTTCCGAGAGACTTCGAAAAATCGACTCCGTATCCCTGCCCGTCGAGCAGAAATGGGCTGTTTCCAAAGTCATGAGACAGGTAGGTGAGATCAATGTAGTCGTAGGAGAGACATCCGACGCCACCAATAGGTGCGGCAATTGGAACTTTGCCGTGACCCATACTGTATCCTCCGCCTGCAAGTGCAGAACCAATCCCGAGAATTGAGATTGCCAGTGTGATAATGGATTTTTTCATGGTTGTTGTTGTTCGACAGTTTTTGAAAAAAGAGGATGGGGCGGGGGCCCGTATCCCTCGTAATCGATAGAAGTATCCATTAATTTTATAAAAAGTAAAGAAAAATTAAAATTTTTAGAATCTAAGCTAATTACCTGGAAAATTCACGGCTGGCACAATTTTGGCTTTCCACAGCAAATGTGGAGCAAGGCATGACGAAGCTTGCCCGTGTGATATCGGCAGCTGTTTGCAGTGAGTGCAGTGAGCCGTGTTTTGGCTCCGGGGAACGTAGGAAATGCTATTTCAGCGAAGCAAGCTTTGAACGAACCAACTTCGATTGTTCCGAATCGAGAATCTGCCAACATGCCAGGCCATTGCCAACCAACTCCCACTCATCAAACTGCCAAACTACTTTCTTGTCTTTGGTGAGCTCCACGATTTGTGGATCGTCCTCACCTGCGTGGCAGTTGCCAATGACGATATTACCATTGGGTAGTTCCTGAAGAGTCGTCATCCAGCCCAGCTCGATATCGGTGCCGGGAATTTTCTTGGCGACTTCCCAAACCACTTCTTTTTCCGGCGTGACTTCAACGACACTGTTACCGCTGCCGGAGCAGATCATGGTATTGCCATTTTTAAGACGAATGGCGCCATAGACCCTCGTATTGATCGCGTATTCCCAAACGATATTGCCCTTCTGATCATACTCTGTCACTACACCGGGATTTTCCGCGCAGGCGAGATAGTTCCCATTTTCCAGAATGCGCATCAGGCGAGTTTTCTTTCTTCCTCCTTCTCCCAGCGGAACCGTCCGGGTTATCTTTCCCTGTGGATCAACGTGAATGATCCTCCCTACATTGCTTTCCACAATCACTGTGTCGCCGTTTTCAAGCCGGGCGAATGCATGAACATCAACTTTCTTGCCTTCATTACCGTTGGCGGTAGCGCTGTCGTATTCCCAGACCACTTCTTTGCCCAAGGTAATTTCCTTGGTTTTCACCCAGGAGTCGTGGAAAAGAATGTTCCCGTTTTTCAGCAAGTGGACATCGTGATGGCCGGCATGCCCTTTCTCCGGCCCGGCGGTATCATGCTTCCAAAGGACGGTGCCGTCGGCTTCGCAAATCGCGAGCACATTCTTGCCGTAGGAGGCTCCCAGCAGGACCAGGCGATCTTCCTCAGCAAAGAGGGATGAGGCGAAAAGAACACAGGAAGCTACAAAAGCGAGGTCGCGAATCATGACCGGAGGCTACGATAAATTCTACCGCAAGCGCAACCCTTCTCTGGGCGTGACAAAGTAGTAGGATTGCGTAGTCTTTTCGCCATGAAACGTGCTCTCTGCCTGTTGTTTGGAATATTTGCCGGATGGAATTTTGTCGCGGCTGAAGAAAAGCCAAACTTGCTCTTTATATTCCTCGATGATTTTGGTTGGAAAGATACCTCCTACATGGGCTCGGATTTCTATGAGACCCCGCACCTCGACAAGCTCGCAAGCGAAGGGATGGTTTTCACCAATGCTTATTCCGCATCAGCGAATTGTGCACCGGCGAGAGCTTGCTTGCTGAGTGGGCAATACACTCCCAGGCACAAACTCTACAACGTGGGCACAGAGCCCAGAGGCAGCGCAAAACATCGTCGACTGGAGCATATCCCGGGAGTGGCTGATCTGGATAAAGATATTAGAACCTGGGCGCATCAGCTTCAGGAGGCAGGCTACCGAACTGCATCCATGGGAAAGTGGCATTTAAGTGACGATCCGATTCCCTATGGATTCGATGTAAATGTGGGAGGCTCTCATTCCGGTAGCCCGCCAAAAGGGTATTATCCACCGCACCCGCGAATCCCCAGTTTGGAAGACGTCGAGGAAGGTGAGTATTTGACGGATACTCTCAACAACCGTGCCGATCAGTTTATCCGGAAAAACAAGGATACCCCTTGGGTTCTCTACCTGACTCACTTTGCCGTGCACACTCCGTTGGATGCAAAAAAAGAACTGGTCGCGAAATACGAAGCCAAGCAGCCGGGTGAGCTTCACAATCATGTGGAGATGGCCACCATGGTGCAGAATGTCGATGATGGTGTCGGTAAGATTGTGAAGGGGCTTGAAGAAACCGGCCAGAGTGATCGGACAATCGTGGTATTCTTCTCTGACAATGGGGGGTATGGCCCGGCAACTGACATGGCACCGCTCAAGGGTTACAAAGGCACGTATTATGAAGGTGGGATTCGAGTGCCGTTTTTTGTAAAGTGGCCGGGAGTGGTAAAAAAAGAACAAACTGTCGATGTCCCTATCAACGGAGTGGATCTGTATCCGACATTTTGTGAAATGCTGGGAGCCGATTTACCCGAGGGGCAGATTCAGGATGGGAAGAGTCTGGTTCCTTTGATGAAAGGCGAAGAATGGCCGGAGCGGGCTTTGTTTTGGCACTTTCCGGCCTATTTGCAAAGTTATGGGAACCTGACCGAAGAGCAGCGCGATCCATTGTTTCGCTCACGTCCCTGCTCAGTGGTTCGAAAAGGGGACTGGAAACTGTTGCAGTTTTTCGAAAAAGGTGACTTCGAGCTGTATCACCTGGGTAATGACATCGGTGAAACAACGAACCTGGTTGATTCGGAAAAAGAGAAATTCGCCGAGCTGCGGGACATACTTTTGCAGTGGCAGAAAGAGAGCGGGGCAGATATTCCGGTAGAGAAAAACCCGAAGTTTGATGCCGAAGAGGAAAAGGCAGCCAGTGAAAAGAAAGCCTCGGCGAAGAACAAGAAAAAGAAGAAAGCAGCGTAAGCGGAGGTGATTCCAGTTGCGAAAATCCGCTTCCGAACTCATGATGCGCGCGATGTCCGCAACGAGCCCCAAAGTGATAGCAATAGATGGACCGGCTGCATCCGGTAAGAGCACCGTGGCGAAAGAGCTGGCCCATCGGTTAAAGGTCACCTTTATCAGTACGGGCTCAATGTATCGAGCGGTCACCTGGTGGGTTCTGGAATCAGGAGTTACTCCATCAGATACAGAAGGGGTAGTCGAATTGCTGGAATCAACAGAGATTCGCTGTGGTCAGGAGAATCAGATCGGCACAGTGGCCATTGGCTCGAGTGAAGTTCTAGGACCTGAGCAACTCTCTGCTACTGCTGTGAATGATCACGTTTCTACCGTTGCAGCGATTCCTGAAGTTCGTGCCCGTTTGGTAGCCGAGCAGAGACGATATGCGCAGGAAAGCGGGATCGTAATGGAAGGTCGGGATATTGGCTCAGTGGTCTTTCCGGATACGCCCTATAAGTTTTTCATCACAGCATCCGAAGAGGTTCGTCAGGCAAGGCGGGAGGCGCAGGGGATCATGGATAAGATTTCCGAGCGGGATCAAAAAGATAAGAGCCGAAAAGCTTCTCCGCTGGTAATCCCGGAGGATGCAATTGTCATCGATACGTCAGAACTGGGCATCGAGCAGGTTGTCCAGCGTGTGCTGGAGGAGATAGAAAAAATCTCCTGAGCGAATCGCTTTTCGATTCTCTGTTTTACTGTTTCACCAGCCGGATTCCACTGACGTCCATCATCCGGGGCTGAACAACTTTCCCGGCGATGAGGTCGAGGTGGTAAATCGTGTTCGGCTGCAGCGTGACCGTTCCTTCCAGTTTTACCGGAGTGAATTCTTCGAGGTTGTCGGTGGTTACCGATTTGCCGGAAAATTCTTTTCCTGCCAGAAGGACTTTGAAATCGCTGGCATCTTTCCTCATTGTCGCCTGATCCACTTCGATCGCGTAATCGCCTGCTTCCGCAACGGTGAAATTCCAGCTGAACCAGGTCTCTGGCGAAACCCAACCCGTCAGGGCTTCCAGGAAGGAATTGAGCGAAGCTTTTCCATCGCCCTGAACTCGCGCTTTGTTTCCTTTCAGAATACCACCGGGCTCGACAACCTGCAGAGCCGGGATCGATTTCTTGATGGAGTCAGCGGCACCGGTCGCCATTTTGCCGAAGATGCGATGGCTCGACCAGTCATTCTCAAGCATGGCGACCACAGCAGGGTGGGGGTATTCCACCGTGCTGTTGATCAAACGACGCATGTCGTTCGGGTTAGAAACTTTGGCAAAGGTGTCTTTCCAAATGCCAACCCGCTCTTCGATCGTCTCTGTTCCGGGCAAGCTGGAAAATCGGACCAACGCACGTAGCGCCGCATTTTGAAGAGCCTTGTCCTCAGATTTTTCAGGAAGGTTCTTAACGAGGTTCATTGGTGAACGGTCGGGCCAGCTGAGGAAAGCCAGCATCGCGTCGCGTTGATACTCCAAATCCTGTTTATTCCCTCCGTAGATGGTATCGAGTCGGGTGCGGACTTTCTCGTCACCAAGCACGCCCAAAATTCGGAACAGACTTTTTCGTTCGTTACCTTTCGTGGTCGAAACTCGCTTCAGGAGAGAATCAACCGTGGCTGCAGGATTTGGCTCCTTCCGAATCACCGCCAGAACAGTATCCTCAAAGGTTCTTCTCACATTCAAGCTGTGATCACCGGATAAGGCATCCAGCATCTGATCAACACTCTTGATGTCTGCCACGCTTCGGGCTGCATTCAAAAACGCAACCCTGTCGTCATCCTTCGTCGCTACTTTGAAATTTGAAATCATTGAACCCACAGCGGGGGCGTAGTTTCTTTCCGCCAAAGCCTGAGCAGCTTTTAGACGCATGTAGCTGGATTCGGAAGATTTCAATTCCTCCAGCAGCCGCTCATTCACTCCGCTTCCCTGTAGTGTCTTGGTCACCTTGAAGGCGTCCGTTCGAATCGCGGGAGGCGTTTCCCGGTCGCCGATAAAATTCAGAGCCAGTTCTACATCCTGAACCGTTCCCGTAGGTGCATCTTGATCAGCGAGAGATTCAATCCGTGCTTTCTGTTGTTCCGCTTTTTTCTTCTTAGCGCTGCTGACGCCAAAAAAGATTC
>JAHDCN010000557.1 GCA_020629815.1 Verrucomicrobiota bacterium | reverse complement strand
AAGCGCTCATTGAAGCCTTTGAATTTCTTATCATTCTCCGGAGTCTGCTTAGGTCCACTTTCCAGCCACGCCATAAACTCGGATTCGATATCTTTCTTCTCGGCAATATCTGCTTTGAAAGCTTCTGCCTTGTCGGGATTGTCTTTGCAATAGGCTTCGACTTTGGCCGCGCTGAACCGAACCGTTCCTTCAAACTCTTCCACAAAAGACTCGGGTGTTTTTCCCTGCCCGGCTCCAAGCTGCCCAAGAACCGACGTTGCATCGCTATCCAACACCACGTAGGTCGGATAGCCTTGAATCCTGAACTCCGCTTTCAGCTTGTTGTTCCGCTCCACGTATTCCTCAGGCACGATCGATTTGTCGTTAGGGAAATCGATCGTCACCAGAACCGCGTTGTCGGCCGCATACTTTTTCCAGGGATCACCGGCGAACACATTCTTGTCCATCAGCTTGCACCAACCGCACCAGTCGGAGCCAGTGAAGTTCAACAGCATGGGAACTTTCTTCTCGCCTGCCAGTTTCACAGCGGCGTCGTAGTCCTGAGTCCACTTGCCCAACTCCGCGCCTTTCTTAGCAATCTCATCTGCCTGCACAGAAGAAAAGAGGAAGACTGATGAAAGGGCGAACGTAGCAACCGTGATTCTCATCAAGCAGAGAACCATGAATTCAGCGAAAAGCAAAGCTTCCGTATTGGGCTTCGGACTTTATCCTGGCTTCAAAATTGTCCACCTTTTCCGAGTGTGGTAACTTACCCAATGAACCGTGCATTGATATTCTCAGCTTTTCTTTCTCTGTCTTTGACCCTTCAGACATCTGCCGAAGAACGTCCGGTAGTGTATCCTTTTGACGTAAAAGTTGCCGACCAGGAAGCGGTGATTTCCGGGAAGCACGCAATTTTTGCCAAGATTCCCCAGCCTGTTTCCAACGATGCCCAGGTCCTACTCGATGCGGATCCGGAGATGGTGATCATTAATGTATTTCGCTGTAACGAGAAAGGTGAAGTCACCACGGCCGACTCTGCAAAAGCAAAAATCATCATGGCCCAGAATGACAACAAGGTGCAGCTGAATCAGACCATGGACAGCACCACTCTGGAAGACGGCTTGTATTTGATGAACATCGTTCTTCGCAGCAAAGGGACGTCGCGGGTTATGTTTCGAGTCGGCGAAGGCGAAGCACTTGCCACAGATAAAAAGATGCCGGAAGACCAAACCAACGCTACAGGCGCCATTGATCAAAGTTCTCCGGACAAAGTCGTAACAGCCATTTTTGACGCAGCCCGGAACGGTGATTTCACGCCGCTGAAAACCTTGCTACCTCCAAGCGGAAAACACGATGGTGATGTCGAGCGCGTTTGTGGAGCCGCCGATGCGGACGCAGAAACCAAAGCTTCATTTACCTCCTTCTTCAAAACCGGGAAAGTCTCCGCACCCGCCCGGATCTCGGGTGACAAAGCTCAAGTGGATTTCCTTTTTGGACCCGACGGCACCAAAAAGGAAACCATGAATTTGATTCTGGAGGAAGGTAAGTGGTATCTGGGTTCTTTTTGAAATCTCAGTCTATGGCGGTGTAGGACCACTCACTTAGCAGCCGCTTTCTTTTTCGGAGCCGGCTTCTTCTTTTTGCGGGTCTGATCCCCTCCCCACTTCTTGGCGTTTTCTTCTAAATATTCACGGGTCACAGAACTCTCGACTCCGTTTTCCGGAACCTTCAGCTGACAAGTCCAGGCGACGCCATTGAGAACAGTTTTGCGGAAATTGTCTTCCTCCCAGTTCCAGTGGTAGTGCAATCCGGTGAA
>JAHDCN010000556.1 GCA_020629815.1 Verrucomicrobiota bacterium | reverse complement strand
CTATCGTCTTAGCTACGAACCCCATTTGCTTTGCGAAAAGCAAGGCCATCGTCCCAAGATAGGCAATCAGTGCGGTGATAAATGGTGTCATGGCTTTGGGCTAGCCTAAATGACTCTGACCAATACCTGCAATTTCCAGCAAGAACCTCTCGGAGCCAATTCTAAACTCATCTTCAAGAATGGAAATTCGTTCGTGATAGCTGTCACCAAAGTGAATCTGTAACCATTTCGAATTCGCGGTTGTCATGATAATTCTGTCTCTGTTACCGCTGAGGCTGACAAAACCAAAGTCATGGCCTTCGATCTCTGAAATAGTCTGATCGAAACATCGGAAAAACAGTTCCGCGACTTCATTCATTTGTGACCGGTTCCAAAAATTGCAGAAGAAGTAAAATCCTTTTCGTTCTAACACCTTCGCCAGAAGCAGATTCGAGAAATTGGAAAAATTGAGATTTTCCCGGCTTTTCGAAACAATAAAGCGTCTCATTGAGTATCCCGGGATTTGGTCTTTGCATATCCAGCGATGGTTCAAACCTCTGTCATATGATTGCACTTTCATTGAGACGCTATTCTGAGGTTGTGTCCATCCAAGTTGGAAATTACTCACCTCGATCCTGCTCCTCCCGTTCGACCGACTCTTTCACCCCGTCTTCAAACTGCTGCCGGAAGGCTTCGTCAGCATCGATCTCCGCAACTCCATCCTGCAGATAGGGAATCTTTCGCTCTGCGAATTCTCCACCTACCCAGCTGATACGTTTAAAAATCGGGATGTCGCCTTGCCAGTTCTCCGTTACCTCCTTTGGTTTCTCCTTGTTTCCGGGAGTCAGGATCAGGCTGGTCAGGTAGTCATAGGTTTGCAAAGTTTCGCCGTCTTCCGATCGAAACTGATCCATAGAGATTCGAACGGTTTGCTGTCCCGCCTCTTTTAGAGGAACCAGCGCACAAAACCTGCGGGGCTTGCGCCCGGTGTAGCCCCGCCACTGATCCTGATAAAGAACAACTGCCAGGGTATTACCGGCAATTGTGGTTTCCAATTCCAGTTCGAGGGCCGCGTGCTTCGGTCCGAAGTGGGCGGGATCGTTCACTTTGTGCGTTTCAAAGTTCCAATGATGTTTGTTATCGGCTGCTACCAATGACCAGTCCTGCCAACCCGCAGTGAAGTCATCGATCAACCGCTTCCGCTCTCCGACTTCTTTGACTCCGGCTTGCTTCAGCTGATGCGGATAGGCTTTGCGACATTCACTGGTTATTGTGAGCAATGGCGAGTCGTGGTAGCCAACGGGCAGTGCCAACGGCTCGCCGGTATGATAGGTCACATTGGCAAAGGCAAACAGAGGCTCACCAAGATCCATGACCGGGAGGTGCGCGACGTAGTTGTCCCCTTTTTTGCCTGTCACGGCCGTTCGCCAAAAGCGGGCCCGGGGATCGCGATCAAAGCCGTAGAAAATGTCCACCTTTTCAATCCGGTGTGGTGTCGAGTTGTCGGGTCGAACGATTAGACGCGGAATCCCGTTAGCCGTTTTCAGCTCCAGTCTGGCCGTCGCTGTCTTTGGGAAAACGAAAGCTTTCTTCAAGTGTGCATCAAACCACCGAACGCGAGCGGCGTAATTATCAGCCGTGAACCGGTGATTCATATGCACCGTGAATGACATTCGACTTTTTGAAACATCCGGGAGCAGATGGAAGCCCCGGGTGACGAATTCCATCGGCGAATTGAAATCGTTCGTAGCGCCGAGAAACATCACCGGGCACTGGATCAGTGGCCAGTAGTTCTGACAGGATAGCGTTTTCTGATACAGATC
>JAHDCN010000555.1 GCA_020629815.1 Verrucomicrobiota bacterium | reverse complement strand
CTGGTCGTCTCTTCAATCCACTGTTCGTATTCCAGCCACCAATCCAGAAAGACAAGGCTGCTTTGATACAGGCCCAGGGCCGGACCATTGCGAAGTGTCCGGGATTCGTAGAATCCGGGCGCAGGTGGCTCGTCCTGCGTGTAAAGAAAGCAGCGGGTTCGGTTCCGAATGTAGATGAAATTCCGGTTCGCATCACGGGAAGATCCATAACACCCAGCGCAGGCTCCATGCAGCTCGATAAAGCGACCATTTTTTAATGGCTTCCGATAACAGCTCGTCCCATCAAGTCCTTCGGACTTCCTCCTTTCGAAGCCGTTTTCACAAAGCAGGTTGCCGCTGGGATGAATGACATCGCGACCCCAGAAATACATTTGTTGTCCCAAAAGATTGGTAAAATCTCTGAGCAGTGCCCGCAATCTGGAAACAGGCATGTCGTCAGCAGAACGATGTCTTGCAGGAGTGCCGTGGATGGGTAACAGAATGGAACGCGGGGACATTGAGTAATTGCAAACGATTTGCAATATTCATTGATGCAAATAATTTGCAATAATAAATCCCCGTAGTATCCGGAGATTACCTCACTCATTGATATGCAGACTCCACAGCTTCCGGTCACAGTTCTTTCCGGTTTCCTCGGCGCGGGGAAAACCACATTGCTGAATCATATTCTTCGGAACAGGGAAGGGAAGAAGGTGGCGGTGATCGTCAATGATATGAGCGAGGTCAACATCGATGCCGCTTTGGTTCGGTCCGGGGATGCTTCCCTTTCTCATGCCGAAGAGAAAATGGTAGAGATGTCGAACGGGTGTATTTGCTGCACGTTGCGGGAGGATCTTTTGTTGGAAATCGGCAAGCTCGCACGTGAAGGGCGGTTTGATCATTTGTTGATTGAGTCAACGGGGGTGAGTGAACCGATGCCGGTGGCAGAGACTTTTACCTTTCGCGATGAAGAAGGAAATTCGCTCGGCGATATTGCCGGGATCGACACTATGGTCACAGTGGTCGATGCGTTGAATTTTTTACGCGACTATGAAAGTGTCGATAACCTTCAGGACCGCGGCACAGCGGTTGCGGAGGAAGACGAACGGACCATTGTCGATCTTCTCGTCGATCAGATTGAATTCGCCAACGTGATATTGATCAACAAGATCGACTTGGTTTCAGAACAGGATCGGGGCCGTATTCGAGCGATGATTGGTGCGCTCAATCCGAAGGCGAGAATCTACCAAACGACCAACTCGGAAGTGGCGCTCGATCAGGTGATGGGAACCGGACTCTACGATTTAGCAGAGGCGGAGGAGACCACCGGCTGGCTCGATTCGCTGGAGGAATACACGCCCGAGACGGAAGAATACGGTATTTCGAATTTCGTTTACGAGCGGCGCATTCCATTCCATCCGGAGAGATTGTTTGCGCTTTTTAACCGGGAGTGGCCCGGAGTGATCCGCTCGAAAGGTTTGTTCTGGTTGGCAACACGATTGGAAAAGGCCGGCTACTGGTCGCAGGCGGGTGCGATGTGTCAGAATCAGTGTCTGGGGTTTTTCTGGGCTGCGGTTCCCAAGGCGCAATGGCCGGATGACCCGGCGGAACTTGCCGAGATCGAGCGGCTCAGCAAAGAGCCAAATGGAGATTGCCGTCAGGAGCTCGTGCTAATCGGTTCCGGAATGGATCGCGAGGCGCTCACTGAGATGTTGGATAGTGCTCTGCTCACCGAGGAGGAACTCGCGATGGCAAAAGAGAAGTGGGCAACATTCACTGACCCGTTTCCGGAATGGGATGCCGGGCTGGATGACACGGAGTCTTA
>JAHDCN010000066.1:8970-11377 GCA_020629815.1 Verrucomicrobiota bacterium | reverse complement strand
GTTACTTCGAGAGCTTTTCCCATCCGGGAGGAGGTTCGCCAGCGATGATTGGTTTGGGAACTCCCAAGCGTTCATCGATCATTGCCTGACGTTGGGTTTCGCTCGGAGTGAGCAATCCCATTACCCAAAAAATCACCAAAACCAATTGGTAAAATACCACGCGGCTAAAGACTCTTTTTTTGACGGACAGCTCCAAAGGGTTCACGATGGCATTATAAGGATAAAAGCCATAAATTCCACGCTTATCCTTTCATTTCTGCAAATATTCTCATTTTTGACTGTCATTCCTGCAGATTGCCGCATTTGAATCAACTACTGAGCCTTGTCGATTCAACGGATTGAGCGTATTCATTCTCACCGAGTTTTTTGATGGAAACGACCCAGTCAGCAGCGCCTCCTTTTCAGGTCCTACTTTACTACCTTTACACGCCGATTGCGGATCCGGTGGCATATCGGGACGCTCATCGAGAGCTCTGCGAAAGGTTGGAGCTGCGGGGACGCATTATTGTCGGTGACGAAGGCATTAACGGCACCGTTTCCGGCACAAAAGAGAACACTGATGCCTATATGGCTGCTCTTTTGGCCGATCCAGTTACTGCGAGTATTGAGTTCAAAATTGATCCCGAAGAAGATCACGTTTTCCCCAAGTTATCGATCAAGGCCCGATCTGAAATTGTGACCCTTGGGTTACCCAACGAAGAGGATATCGATCCGCGAGACACGACCGGTGAACGCCTTTCTCCCCGCGAGTTTTACGAAGCGATGCAGGAAGACAATGTCGTGATCATTGACGGCCGAAACGACTACGAAGCCGACCTCGGCAAGTTTAAAGACGCCATCTGTCCCGACATAGGCAACTTTCGCGAATTTCCAGACTGGCTGCGTAACAATGCGCAGGACCTCGAGGGGAAGAAAATTCTCACCTATTGCACGGGCGGCATTCGCTGTGAAAAGCTCTCCGGATTTCTGAAGACAGAGGGCTTCGAAGACGTCTATCAGCTCGATGGTGGTATCGTCAAATACAGCAAAGATCCGGAAACCCGGGGCCGGGACTTCGATGGTCTTTGCTATGTTTTTGATCAAAGAGTCGGCGTCGAGGTGAATCATACCGAGACCCGTAAAGTGATCTCCCATTGCCGTCGCTGCGGCATAGAAGAGCCCAACTACTGCAACTGCCGGTGGACCGGCTGCAACGATCAAATTTTTCTGTGCCCGAGTTGCAAAGAGCAGCACGGACAGTTTTGTAGTGACGAGTGCCGCACAGAAAAGCAAAAGGAAGACAATTTATGAAAGCAATCACGTGGAGCCTGATCGCAGCAATAGCCATCCCCTTGGCGGCCGGGGAATCAGAACTAATCGAGGAAATCCGCAAAGATTACGCCCGAATCGAGGCAGAAGCCGCTAAGAAGGAGGTCTTCACCTTTGAATCCGAGACCGGACCGGAAGAAGGCAAGCTGACCCGATACGCGCTGGATGGCAAAGTCGTAAAGATTCACATCACCTTTCTTGCAGGAGACCACGGCGGCAGCGATGAGAGTTACTACTATCGCGATGGAAAGCTGTTCTTTGGCTACAAAGCCGATTCCTTCTGGCGCTTCAGCGGCAAGCGCAACCCCGATGGCAGTGATGCTTCCGAAGATCACCTGCATGAGTATCGAGTCTACGTGAACAGCGGCGATGTCATTCGCGCTTTAGAAAAGCATGCAGTCTCCGAAAAACCGGAGGAGCTAAAAGCCGCCGCCGCCAAGGCAAAGAATCAGGAACTCACAGACAAGGATTTGATCGAGACAATTCGCCAGCGCGGCGAAGATCTGTTTCAGATCGAAAATACCGATCAATGGGTCGACTACTTTGACAATATGGCGCCGTAGGCTTGGGAGATCTGGTCAGCTTCCCTAAGAAGCAGCACCGCTATTGATCACGTGCATATCCGTTTGTGGATATGGGATGCTGATACCGGCTTCGTCGAATGCGATTTTGATGTTTTCGTAGAGCTCAAAAAGAACACGGCGGGCCTTTTTGTTATCACACCAACAGCGTAGTTCGAGATTCACGGAACTGTCTCCAAGTTCTTTCAGAACCACAAATGGCTCAGGACTGCTTACGATTCGGTCATCCTTTTTCGTCTGCGCTAACATCAACTCTTTGGCCAACTTGATGTCATCATCGTATCCAATTCCCACGAGCGCCTGGACGCGAAACAAAGGTGTCTCGGAGTAATTGATGATCTCGCCATTTGCCAGCGCTCCATTGGGAATGGTTACCGTTTCATCATTCTTGGTCTGAACAACGGTGTAGAAAATCCGGATGGCCTTCACGAAACCATGGTGATCTCCGACGGTGATCAGGTCGCCAATATTGATCGGCTTGAAAAGGAGCAAAAGGATTCCACCCGCAAAGTTCGACA
>JAHDCN010000066.1:3500-8870 GCA_020629815.1 Verrucomicrobiota bacterium | reverse complement strand
ACTGCTTTGTCCCAGTATCCCTTCCAATCAATACTGGAAAAGAAACCAACCGGATCTTTCACCGCTTCGGCGGCGACCTCGGCTACTTCATCGGCGTTTATTGGTGAGTCGGCTTGCAGAAAGAAATGATTCATGGTGCGGATGGGCGTGGAAACGTTTGCTACGCAAAAGTTAACGACTCGCGTAGCGATTCCTTAGTCACAAGAGACTTCGCCTCACGCTCGAATCTGTGGAATCGCATCGAGCAGCATTTTTGCGCAATCACTGGAAGGCGAGTCGAATAAGGCCTCCGCTTGCTGCAACTCGACAATCTTTCCTTTCTCCATCACGGCAATCCGATCAGCGATGTAGCGCACTACGGATAGATCGTGAGAAATAAAGATCATGGTCAGTCCAAGCTCTTCACTCAACTGACGCAGCAAATTGAGAATCTGGGATTGAATCGAAACGTCGAGAGCAGATACCGGCTCGTCAGCGAGAACCAACTTTGGCTCCGGCCCAAGCGCCCGGGCGATGGCAATGCGCTGGCGCTGCCCACCGGAAAACTCGTGGGGATACTTGCGGATAAACCGGGGATCGAGACCAACTCGTTCCATCAGTTCGGATACCGCATTCTCGGCTGCGGATTTGTCCTGCAGAATATTCGGGTGCCGAGTAGCGATTGCTTCGACAAGAGTGCTGTAGATCGTCATCCTCGGATTCAGTGAGGAATACGGATCCTGAAAGATCATCTGAAAATCACGCCGCCGCTGACGAATTTCTGCTTTGGGTAAGTCGGCCAGGCGTTCCCCTTCCAAAACCACGCTCCCGGCTGTGGGTGTGATCAATTGCATGATCAGCCGCGACAAGGTCGACTTTCCGCAACCACTCTCCCCTACCAACCCGAGGATCTCGCCTTTCTCAATATCGAGGGAAACGCCGTCCACTGCTTTCACGATCTGCCGCTCACCGCCGAAAAGGCCCGCGCGCTTGGTGAAATGTTTGGTCAGGTCCTGAAGTTCGAGATACGCCATGGGATATTGAAAAGTGGGTCGATTACTTGCCTAGACTTCGACGCAACCGCGACAGTGCTGCACCCAGTGTTCGGGCGAAGCTTCCACGAGCTGCGGTTGCCCCCCGGAATGACAACTTTCATTATCTCCGGAAAATTCGCAACGCGGAGCAAAGGAACAACCATCGATCGGCTGAGCCAAATTCGGCGGCAGGCCGGGAATCGTATACAATTGTTCACCTTTCTCCTGCATCGCCGGAATCGATCGCTGCAGTGCACGCGTGTAAGGATGTCGCGGCGCGGAAAACAAGTCGGCCACTGGAGCTCGCTCCACAAATCGACCGGCATACATTACATTCACCCGATCACAAACCTCGGAGACGACCGCCAAATCGTGAGTGATGAATATAACAGCGGTGCCCAACTCGTCCTGTCTCGTTTTGATCAAATCCAAAACCTGCCGCTGAATGGTTACATCGAGCGCGGTGGTCGGTTCATCAGCGATGAGAATTTCGGGTCGGGTAATCAGAGCCATCGCAATCATAACCCGCTGCCGCATGCCTCCGGAGAACTCGTGTGGATAGCTGTGAATCCGCTTTTCCGGCTCGGGAATTCCCACTGCATCCAGCTCTTTGATAGCGCGGTCCAGAGCTTCGCTTTTGGAAAGAGACTCGTGCAAGAGTAGCGGCTCAATCAGCTGAGTGGAAATCTTCAGATAAGGATTCAACGAGGTCATCGGATCCTGAAAAATCAGGCCGATCCGTTTGCCACGGATTGCCCGCATCCTGGACTCCGAGAGAGCCAGCAAGTCTTTGCCATCAAACATGGCACGGCCACCTTCAATTTTTCCCGGCGGTTGCGGGATCAGTTTCAGCAAGGAGTAGCAGGTAACCGACTTTCCGGATCCTGACTCGCCGACGATGCCCACCGTTTCCCCGGCATCGACATCGAAGCTGACGCCATCGACCGCACGAACTACCCCTTCGCGGGTATGAAAGTAGGTCTTCAGGTCTTCGACTTCGAGCAGAGGCATGGGACAGTATGTAGAGAGAACGGAGGGTGCGCAAGGAATTGGATTCGGCTCAAGACAGCCAGCCTGCAATTTTGCATCGACTCATGTCGTAGGGGGAAAATTCCACTTCCACTTTAGCCCCGGGATTATCTGTATCACTGACAGGGCCATCTTTCGGAACCACTGCGTAGGCGACATGCTCGTTTTTCATTTTCACCCGGTACAATCGTCCGGAATCCAGAACCTCGATCACTTCACCGACGCCTTTGATCTGTGGTCTTTGAATTTTCGATTGGCTCATTCGCTCTCCTCCTTTTCAACTTCTTCGTTACTCTCGTAGCCTCGCTTGATCTCCCCTACTGATTTCAGTCCGGTCTTATCCAACTGAAAAACCTCCAAAGAAACCCGACGGGGAACGGACCGAAACCGGTCTTCGATCATGGCGCTGTATTCCGCCAATTTTCCGCCAGCGGCGGGGAAAATGTAGATCAAGTTTCTGTCGGGAACCACAATGTTGAGATAGTCCCCCAGTGTGTCGGCGAACATTTCCAAAAATCCGGGTGCGCCAAGGATACTGGTCAAAAACGGGTCTTTGTGTTCGATTATAGCGTAGTCGATCACCCCTCTGGAATCACGGATATATTCAGGTTTGATCTCTTTTAATAAAGAGCCCCCGATCTGCTTGCTCAACGCTTGCCACTCTTCCCAGGTCCGTTTGTTTTTTTCGGCCTTCAATGCCCTTACGCCATAGTCCCATTCCTCGACGACTACGAGCTGCGTCGCTCTGGCGTTGGTCAATGGCTGCGCCACATCGGCTTTTTCGTAGCTTCCTTCCCATACAATGCCGGAGCGGAAGGTTTTCTCATCGGCAGATGCAACGTGCCCCGTTCCACTTAGGCCCATCAACAGGAATAGCCGGAAACTTACTCTCTGAAAAAAGATCATCGGTTGCTTTTTGTAACGGCTCGGGTGAAGAAGGTAACAGCAGTTTCGCGAATGATTACATTTTTACAAGGCACTCTGGAAGAAAGCTGGCCCGACCGAATTATCATCAACGCAGGCGGAGTCGGATACGAAGTTCTCGTACCACTAGCCGGTGACCGTGCCTACGGGGAGGTAGGCAAGCAGACAAAGGTGCTAACGCATTTCCATGTGCGCGAGCAGGAGAATACCCTTTTCGGCTTTCCTGATGCCGATGCCCGCGACTTGTTTCGGCTTTTGATTAATCGCGTTTCGGGGGTTGGGCCAAAGGTTGCTATGTCGATTCTGAGTGGCATGAACCCGAATGATTTCAAGCAGGCCGTAGTCGGCGGCGATATTGCCCTGATCTCGAAGATAAAGGGACTTGGCAAAAAGACAGCTGAGCGAGTGGTGCTGGAGTTGCGCGATAAAGTCGGTGTGGGAGAGGCCTGGGAAGCACAGCAGGCAGATCCGGCATCCAGCTCTCCTCAGCAGAAGGCGCAAACCGATGCTCTGCTTGCATTGATTTCTCTTGGCTACAAGCAAACCGATGCCCGCCGCGCTGTGGGTAAGGTTTCCGAGAATCTGACGTCTACCGATGAGATTTTGCGGGCAGCCCTGCAAATGCTGCAAAAAGGATAACCCACTGCTATGTCTCTGGCGGAAACAGCGTCAATCGATTCACTGAAGAAGAGGGCCGAGTCCATTCGGGATTCTCTCCCTGCGAATGGACTTTTCGCTGAGAAAGCCTGGCGAATCTCGCCGATCCCCTTTCCGTTGGAAAAAAGTCAGGTCAAGCAGCTGCAGAAACTGGGACCGGTTCTGCACCGTTTTCAAAAAGCCTGCGATACGATTTATCGCCGGAGCAAAAAAGGCTCACTCCCCGGCTGGATTGCGAACTATCTCGATGCGGGAAAGCCGGAAAGTCTTATCGAGAGTGGATTGGCTTCACCCGTGGTCGAAGAACTGCCTCGAGTGATTCGGCCAGATCTGATTCTGACCGAAGAAGGCTTTGCAGCTAGCGAGCTCGACTCCGTCCCCGGCGGAATCGGCCTGACCGCATGGCTGGAGGAAATCTACAGCAAACACAACCCGGAAAGTCGCATTGTCGGAGGCGACTCCGGAATGCTAAATGGTTTCGGGTCAATTTTCGCGCCGGAAGGAGCGGACATCCTTGTCTCTGAGGAATCGGGTGACTACCGCCCCGAGATGGAGTGGATTGCCGGACATTTAGGGGATGCCTTTGAAGTCCATTCCGCCGAGGACTACCAAGTGAACGGACGGGACGTGTATCGCTTTTTCGAATTATTTGATCTGCCGAATATCCCGTCTGCAGAACCTCTCGCCGCTGCTGCGGCAAACGGCGAAATTTCCGTAACAGCCCCGTTCAAGCCATGGATCGAGGAAAAGATGTGGGCGGCACTGTTTTGGTCTCATCCACTTCGCGAGATTTGGATTCGAGAATTACGGGAAGGCAACTTTCAGCGCCTGAAAGGATTATTTCCCAAGAGCTGGGTGGTTGATCCTACCGATATCCCCCACCACGCGGTGATTCCCGGTCTGGAAATTCAGAGCTTTTCCGAGCTGCGGGATTTCAGCCAGACCGAGCGCGAGTTGGTTCTCAAGCTGAGCGGTTTCAATGAACGCGCCTGGGGTGCCCGGAGCGTGACCATTGGTCAGGATGTGTCCGGAGCCGAATGGGGCGACGCAGTGGACGAAGCCATTTCGGGTTTCGGTTCTACTCCATTTGTCCTGCAGGAATTCCACCGGGGAAAGATTGTAGAACACCCCTGGTTGAACGAAGAAACCGGCGAGATTGAGATGATGGAAGGTCGCGTTCGGCTCTGTCCTTACTATTTCGTAGACCGCAATGGAAAAGGGAAACAAGTCAGGCTCAGCGGCATTCTGGCAACAATCTGCCCATCCGACAAAAAGATTCTTCATGGGATGAGCGAAGCTATTCTAGTTCCCTGTGCGACCATTTAATTCGCATCCGGACTCGGAAATTGGTTAATTTTACCAAATTTTTCTCAAAACCGAGACTTTTTGCCCTGTTTATTATAAAACTTTCAAGAGCGCTAGTTGCGTTTGTGAGTTTCAATGGTAAGATTTTTCGCGATTTTGCGAGGCTTTTTTGACGCAATGTGCGTCTAAGGCATCAAGAATCTAAGGGAACTCCCGTTTGCCCGTCCTACAACTAGGGAAACCTGGTGGTAGCCAGCTTTGGGGGGAAATACGAATCCGAATCCGCCGTGAAAAAAATCCGCTTTACCTGTTCACACTGCAACTCGACGCTGCGGGTGCCTAGCCACCTTGCGGGGGTGTCGGGCCCGTGTCCGAAGTGTGGCGAAAAAATCACGGCACCGGCGAATCCGGATCCCTCGATGATCGAGGACACGGCCAAACC
>JAHDCN010000066.1:0-3400 GCA_020629815.1 Verrucomicrobiota bacterium | reverse complement strand
CCTGTGGTAGCGAGCGCTCCAGCCCCCGTCGCAGCGCCAGCGGCTTCGGTTGCATCCGTCGCAGCAGCGGCTGCTGTTGCTGAAGCGCCTCCTGCAGCGGAGCCAACTCCTGAACCAGTTCCACAGCCGGAACCAGAGCCTGTCGTTCCTACACCGGAACCTGTTTCTCAACCTGTAGAACCAGAGATTCCCCAGCCAACTCAACCGGTGGCCGAGTCGCCTAATGTAGTCGCTGCGCCGCCAGTGGAAGTTCCACCGGCTCCTGAACCAGTCGAACAACCACCTGTTGCTCCTGCACCACCAGAACCCGAAGTTGCTCCGGCGGAACCAGTGATGGAAGTGCCGGAACCTCCAGCGATTCCGAAAACGCAGCCCATTCAAATCAAGTCAAAGTCTGACTTGCTGCCGCCCGAGCGGGCAGATGTTCCGGAATTGACCGAAGAGATTCCAAGACTCGATGTTTCTCTCGCTGACTCCCCTGTCGAGCCGACTTTACTTCAAGATCCGGAGCGAGCTCCTACGACAATCCATTTACCTCAACCTGGTGACGACGAATTGGTCGTTGAATCACCGGATGACTTTACCGAACAGACCGTCTACCAACCTTCGCCGGAGCCTCTGGTTGAACCCCAGGCTCCACCAGCCTACGCTCCTGAGGTCGCCGAGGAATTAGTAATTCCAGCGGCTGAGCAAGAGCCTCCGCCAATTGCTTTCGAAGAGCCTGCAGTAGCGCCCCTGCCCGAAGAGCCAGTTGTTCCGATGGAGCAGCCAGTTATCGAACAGCCAGTGCCGGAGGCTCCTCAAGAGCAACCGGTTGTTGAACAGCCTATTTCTGAAGAACCGGAACATGTCCCTCTGATCGAGCAACCTGCTCTCCAGGAACCAGAGGAAAATTTGCCCACCTCTGAGGGGAGCATAGCAAATATGCTCGCGCCACCGGAACCGGAAGACGCAGCACCACAGGAAGCGCTGACACCCGCTCCTGAATCTGAGCCGGAAACCGAACTCGATGTTCTGGACGAACTACTTGCGGAACCCACAGGTGAAAAACCAAAGAAAACGCTCACCGTCCTTTTGGTTAGCATCGTTTTGATGGCTGTGCTTGCCACGGTAGCGATGATTTTCGCAGTGAATGCATTAGGTGGTTTTGCGATGCCGGATAATTCCTCGGAAGATAAAGCGAAAGAGGCAGAACAGAATTATTCCATCGTTCCTTCCACCGAATCCGTAAATCCTGATCTCACCGTGGTGGAAGACAATTCGAATCCGGATATCAACGATGCCCCGGCACAGATCGATCCCCCAGCTTTACCGGCAGATCAAAAGCCGGGTGGTAGCTCGGTTACATTGCCCGGTGACGACAATCCGGTAAAAATTTCAGACGGTCCGGCGGCGGAAGCTCCGAGCCCTCCTCAAGCTCAAGGCCTTCTGGATGCCACGCCTCCCGCTCAGGGAAGTGCAGCGGAAGCGATCGAGCAGTTTAACAAACAGTTTGAGCAAGGCGCAGAGGAAACCGTTGAGTCTTTGGGCAATGGCTTGACCAGTCTGACAAATGAATTCACCGATCAGCTGAACTCCACTGTCGATGGCACGGCACAAGCCTTAAACTCAATCGTCCCCGGTAGCCCCGGATACGTCGAACCTGACGCCGCTGCTCCTGCTCTGACAGCACCCGAGGTGCCTGCCGGTTCACCGGATGAGCCAATCGCAGCTCCCGATCCCACCGAATTTCCAGCACCCGGCCCAGGAGACAATTCTCTAGGACTGAGCCGCGAAATTGCTGAGGCTTTTCTGAATGCCTCAAGTTGGGAAGCGCAACTTCCCCTGGTATACCAGGGAGACAGCTTGCGCCCGGCTATTACCGAGTATTATCAAAAACACCAATACAACAAGCCTGAGCGTTTTTCGTTGAACTGGTATCAAACCGAATCCTCTACAGATCAAGGCGGTCCCTATTGGGTTTATCTGGTCTCTACCTCAGGCATTGATCAAGGCTTCCCTCTGATTGTTCGGCAGGAAAATAACCTCCTGAAAGTAGATTGGGAAGTCTACTCGGAATTTGCTTATCGCCACTTTGGAGACTTCCGCTCCGGCACCGATCCGGGACCTCAAACATTTCGCGTAATCCTGGAGCGTAAGTCAGAATACTACGGTACTGACCGGCCTGGGTTCACCGACCGCGAAAGTTATCTGGTTTATGAAATCAGCATGCCCTACGGGGGACGGGGCGAGTATAATGAATACGCTTTCGTGAAACGAGGCACCTCACTCGCCACGCAAATTGATCAGGTTCTGGGACTCGGTGATGAACAGCTTGCTGCTATCGTCACCCTCGAACGCCAACCCTTCCCTCACGGTGTGAAACACTACGTGATTACCAAGTGGATAAACGAAGGTTGGTTCAAATAGATGATTCAAAAGGAGATCAATCGATTCCTCCGCTACCTCGCCACCGAGAAAGGGCTCAGCGACAATTACCAGGTTTCCGTCCGCCAATCGCTGGAAAAGTTTTCTGCGTGGCTGGAGAAAAACCATGGCATCAAAGAGTCGGACCAGGTAAAGCTGGATCACCTCACTGAGTACCTCGGGCATCGAAAAGGAACCGACCGATTGGCTGCGTCCAGTCTCCGGGTGCAATTGATCGCGATTAAAATTTTCTTTCGTCACCTTGCTGGAAAGGGAAAAATTTCCCGCGACTTTGCAGAGGAGATCGACTCCCCTCGTCTTGAGCGCTACCTGCCCGATACGCTGAATGAACCAGCAGTAACCCGGTTGTTGGAATCTATTGATACCGGCCAACCTCTTGGACGGCGCGACAAGGCCATGCTCGAGCTGATGTATGCCAGTGGTCTGCGGGCATCTGAGGTGACCGGTGCCAGACTCGAATTCCTGCATCTCGAAGAAAGGGTGATTCGCGTAACGGGCAAAGGCAACAAAACCCGTCTGGTCCCTGTGGGGCAGTCCGCCTGCGAAGCGATCCGGGATTATCTGGAAAATGAACGCCCGCGTCTGGTTCAGAAGCACACAAGCAGTGAGATCTTTCTCTCTCACCGGGGCAAAAAGCTTACCACACAAAGAATCTGGCAGATTGTGAAACGAAGAGCAGCCCTCGCCGGAATCGAGCAGAATGTCTACCCTCACCTGTTGCGCCATTCGTTCGCAACACACTTGCTCAGCAATGGCGCTGACCTGCGCGTGATTCAGGAGTTACTCGGCCACGCTGATATTTCCACCACGCAGATTTACACTCAGGTCGATCAAAAACACCTTCGCAACGTGCATCGGAAATTCCACCCACGTGGCTAGCATCACAACGAGTGAATAACAAAGCAGTTGGGTCAATCCGGCCCGCTTTGCCTTTACCCGCGTAGCGCTGATTTCCCAGCCGTAAAAAAATCCA
>JAHDCN010000554.1 GCA_020629815.1 Verrucomicrobiota bacterium | reverse complement strand
CGCGATCTGGGTGGCTACGCGGCGATTGTTCCCGGCGATCTGGAGAAGAGTGAGCTGGTCTACCGCATTACGACAGACGACGAAAACGATGTGATGCCCACTCCGAAGTCCCATCTGAAACTGACGGAGCGGGAAAAGGATCTACTGCAGCAGTGGGTAAAGTCCGGAGCGGAGTATGAAGGCCATTGGGCCTTCGAAGCCGTGACCAGACCAGCTGTTCCGAAAGAAGTTCATCCGATTGATCACTTTATCCAGAAACGGCTGCAACAGGAAGGCCTGAAGCAGAATCCTGCAGCCCCTGTTCAATCGCTCGGCCGACGTCTGGCGCTGGATCTGACCGGCTTGCCTTTACCAACGGATCGGGCCAGGCAGTTCGAAAAGGAATTCGCAGCCACACCGAAGAAGGCGGTCGACTCCTTGGTCACTGATTTGTTTGCCAGTCCTCACTATGGTGAGCGCATGGCGTGGGACTGGCTGGATGTCAGCCGCTACGCCGACACCAACGGCTACCAGGGAGACCGGGAGCGAACCATGTGGCCGTGGCGCGACTGGGTGATCGAAGCGTTTCAAAAGAATCTGAGTTGGGATCAGTTCACCACCTGGCAGCTGGCAGGTGATCTGCTCGAGAAGCCAACCACGGAGCAAATTTTGGCAACCGGCTTCAATCGCAATCATCCGATCAACGGCGAGGGCGGACGAATCGCAGAGGAGAATCGGGTCGAATATGTGTTCGACATGACCGAGACCATGGGCACGACCTGGCTGGGCCTAACACTGGAATGCAGCCGTTGTCACGATCACAAGTTCGATCCGATTTCGCAGGTCGACTATTTCGCTCTGAATGCCTTTTTCAATCAGACGCCCGTTACCGGTGGCGACAAGACCGGCCAGACTGCTCCGGTTTTGGAATTGCCAACCGAATACCAGATCAAGCGCCGGGAAGAGCTCATCCAACAGCGCAACGATGCGGAGAAACATCTGCAAGCAGTGAAGCAGAAACTGGAACAGGGATCTCTAACAAGTCGGACTGTGCTGAAGCCTACCAAAGCCGAAGCCGACCATCAGAAAATGGTCATCGAAAAGTCAGGAGCGGTGCTTGCCACCGGGGACAATCCGAAGAACGACACGTATCGAGTCAGCTACAGTGTTCCGGAAAAAACAACTGCTCTTGGTTCTCTGCGTCTCGATGCCTTGCAGCATGTGTCCCACACGCCGAAGCCGGAGGGACTGGCGCGTTCCGACAGTGGAAACTTTGTTCTGACCGAGCTGGAGTTGTCAGTCGATGGAAAGCCTGTTCCGATCAAAACCGCGCTCGCTTCCCACGAGCAGAATAATTTCAAGGTGACCAACACCTTCGACAAGAATCCGCAAACCGGTTGGGCAGTCCATCGGGGCAAACCGGTGATCAATCCCGAGCATGCGATTTTTTTCCTCGAGAAACCCGTGCCGGTGAAAAAGGACAGTGAGATTCACATGACCTTTCGGTTTGATTCCCGTCACCCTCATCACAACATGGGCCGCTTCCAGGTCTCGGTAAATGACGACACCGATCCGAAGAAGGAGAAAGCTCTCGGCCTTGATAAAGAAAACCCCGAATACAAAGAAGCGCTCACGACCCGCGACAAACTCAACGAGCAGATCAAGAGACACGGTGACAGCATCAACAAGGTCATGGTCATGGGAGACATGGCCAAGCCGCGCGAAACCTACATTCTGCAAACCGGTCTCTACAATCAAAGAGGCGATACCGTCGATGCTGCTATTCCAGTGGTGTTCGGTGAGCTGGCGAAAGAGGAAAAGAAGAACCG
>JAHDCN010000065.1 GCA_020629815.1 Verrucomicrobiota bacterium | reverse complement strand
AAGAAGGCGGCGGCCCGATTGAACCTGCCATAAGAAACCCCCGAAACTTATGGAAAGCTTACCAACCGAACCGCCGGATACAGTCTTGGGAGATCCACGATCTCTCCCGTTGAGGTGCCGCATTGTAGGCAGCTGAATCGTCTATGCAAGGCAAAAAAATGAGAAATTTTCTAGGTTTTTTGTAATTCTCTCTAGCCTCTACTTCCAAAAATTTAAGCTTTCGTGAATATCTGCATAAGTAATTCACCATTAAGTAATCCCCTCAAAACAAAAGGAGGGTGTGCGACCTTTGTTTGATCTCAAATTTCTTGCAATACAAATCGAACTCGTCTCTTGTCTAGGGGCCGATCTATGAGGAACCTGGTGATCGCTTCTCTATTAGTTTTACTATCCATTTTTGCCCTCTCATCTTGCGCGACCAGCCGTTCCTATAATTCTGTGAACGTTGGCGAATTTGATGGCAAACTTCGACTCCAGTGGATTGGACCTGATCGCTTTGTTTACATCAAAGACACGAACGATCCATTTCGTTTCACCCGGGCAGACGGCGAAGTAATTGAGCCCGAGACTTTTTTCACGGACTCCGGATCTCTGCCCCGATTTCTGCGAGTGAAAAAGGATTTTTCCCCGATGAATTATGCACCGGCCTATATCATCCACGATTGGATGTTTCAGGAGCTCACTGACAATGCTTTTGCCGGCAAAGACTTCTGCATCGAAAAAAGCGCTCTGGTTTTCGGCGAAGGAGTAAAAACCCTGATGGAGTCCGACAATGGGATCCCGGTAAAGCCAGGCTTGTGGAAGATTCTTTATGAAGGAGCGCGAAGTCCGGCTGCCGAATATGCAGTGACCATGCAGGTTTGGTATGAGGAGTTTCCCGATCCTGATGCTACTCAGGAAAAAGGTGCCCGTTTCTATCAGCCGGAAAAACCGTGACAGAGTTTTCGCGGATTCCGGCTTGTGATCGAATCGATCCGGTGTAGAAATGCCGCGATGAAAGTAAAAGCCTTTCCCTCCCTCGTTCCTGCCACAGGCAAAGCAGAAGCGATTGCTTCGGTTCCCTACGACGTCGTAAACACGGAAGAGGCCCGCGCGCTTGCCGGTGACAACGAGAACAGTTTTCTTCACGTAGTCCGCGCCGAAATCGATTTCCCTGCGGGAACAGATCCCTACGGTGAGGAAATTTACCAGAAATCGAAAGCGAATCTGGCAGCACTGCAGGAGAAGGGACTGCTGGTTCGGGAGCCGGAAGACTGCGTCTATCTTTACGGACAGAAAATGGGCGATCACTTTCAGATTGGTGTCACCCTTTGCTGCCATATCGACGACTACGAAAACGACATTATCCGCAAGCACGAGAAGACCCGGCCGGACAAAGAGAACGATCGAACCAAATTGACCGACGTTCTCAGCGCGAACACCGGTCCGGTTTTTCTTACCTATAAGGACGAAGCCGCAATCGACACCTTTGTCAGCGAGTGGTGCGAGGCAAACGAACCAACAGTCGACTTTGTCGATGATGTCGGAGTCCAGCATGTCGTCTGGCGTGTGCCGCAATCAGATGCCTCTCCGATTCTCGACACTTTCACCAGCGTGCCGCTTTCCTACGTGGCCGATGGTCACCATCGTAGTGCCAGCGCCCACCGGGTAGGAAGCGAGCGCCGCGAATCCAACCCAAACCACGACGGATCGGAAAACTACAACTGGTTCCTTGCGGTTCTGTTTCCAGCCAGCCAGCTGAAAATCCTTCCTTACAACCGGGTGGTGAAAGATCTCAACGGATTGAGCGCGGAAGATTTCCTTCAGCAGCTGCGCAGTAAATTTCAGGTCGAATCCAATGGTCAGGCCGCTCCCGAAAAAGGCGAGACCGTTTGCGTATATGTCGACGGAGCCTGGCATACCGTCAGTTGGGATCCGCCCCAGTCAGAAGATCCAGTCGATGTCCTCGACGTTTCTGTTCTACAGGACGAAATTCTGAATCCACTCCTTGGGGTCGGTGATCCACGGACCGATAAGCGTATCGACTTCGTTGGTGGAATCCGCGGAACGGGTGAGCTGGAAAAACGCGTCGAGTCAGGAGACTGGGAAGTTGCCTTCTCCATGTATCCGACCACGGTCGATCAGTTGATTGATATTGCCGACGCAGGCCAGATCATGCCTCCCAAATCCACCTGGTTTGAGCCAAAACTACGCTCCGGTTTATTCGTCTACACACTCGACGATTGAGTCATCCCTGCTTGACTCCTATAGGTCCTCACGTGTTCACTGTTTGCGGAACTGGTGAAGACCTCTTTTGACAATTACACCCGCCTTGCGCGGAGCTTTCTCGGCATGTCCAGCTTGTGGCTGGGCGAGGACCACCTTGTCCACGTTCGTGGTGAAGGGTTTGTCCAAGCGTATACCGAGGACTACCGGCGCTATCGGTATCGCGATATTCAGGCATTTACCATCACGCCGACCAGTCGGGTCTGGCTGTTTCTGCTCTACATTTTGTGCGCGGTGTTTTTCCTATCGCTGCTTGCCGCTATTGTTACAGCCAGGGAGCCGGGCGCGATGAGTGGCTTCACCGTGTCCATGCTGGGGGTGTTGGCCGTATTCGCAGGCTGGTTCCTGTTCCTACTGGCCAGGCACTGGATTCTTGGCCCGACTTGTCGCTGCGATATTCATACCAGCCTGAAAAGCGAACGCATTCGCCCGATTACCAGACTTCATCAGGCCCGGCAAAGTCTCGATACGATTTCGGGAAAAATCTCCGCTGCTCAGGCTGATTTGGAGAAAGGCGGAACAACCGTCAGTGCCGGCTCTCAGAGTGAAAACTCCGACTCCAGAATCAGCTTATCGATACCGCCCCCTGTCCTGCCAAATTTCTGCCTCTTTGCGTTGTTTGGGATTCTCGGCTTAGCAGCATTGCATCTAGGTAGTTTTTTCCTCGTGGGAGCCTGTTTGGTTCTGATGCTGTTGGGATCGGCTTTTCAGACAGCCACACTGATCACTTCGATTCGTAAGCAATCTCCGGACACCATCCGCACCTTGCTGTGGAGTTTGCTAGGTCTCGGATTCCTCTTTGTCGCATCCGCATCGGTATATCTGATTTATGTCGTGACCTACAATCCTGTCTACACACTTGACCTCTCTGGTCCATTGGAGGCTTTCGCTGCGATTACCACCGAAGGAGGAATTGTTTTCTACCTCGTGTTTCTCTTCCTCTTGCTGGGAATTGTTATCGTTTCGGTCCTGGGCATCGTCAGCACGATCCGTTGGAAAAATAGAATCACGTCTGCAGGGAGGAATGAATAATGGCCACGCTCGACGCCAGCACAGTTTCTCAATCAACGTGCTCGTTGCATCCGATGCGGCCGGCATCGGCCCGTTGCCCATCCTGCTCCGTTTTCTATTGCTCCGAGTGCATCACCGAGCACGAAGGCCGCCTCACCTGTGCCAAGTGCCTGAGCGCCGAAAATGCTCCTACCGAATCAAAGGGCAGCATTTCCCGATTCTTTCAGCTGATGCCGGTGTTGCATTTGCTGCTGGCAGTGGCAGCTGCCTGGGTGATTTTTTACCTATTGGCGCAAACCATTCTCGAAATCCCTCACGATTTTCACAACGGCACGATCTGGGAGTAAGCAAAACGAAATGTCTTCCACGGCTGAACAACCCAAGCGCGCCAGTCGCAGGCGTAAGCGAGACGCGAAAGAGAAAAGTTCCCTCCAACTTCTGGAGGAAGCCTTTCACCTTCTCCGCACCTGTCCTGCCAAAGGACTGTTGCTCTATTATCTGGGAAGCATTCCTTTTGCCGCGGCGCTGATGTACTTCATCGCCGACATGAGCGGGAGCAGCCATGCAGCGAGGGACGCCGCTATCGCGGCACTGCTTCTCACCGTCATGTATTTTTGGCTGAAAACCTTTCAGGCAATTTTTTGCAGCATCCTGTGGGACTCAGTCAATCCGGGGAACAATCCGCAACACAGCGGCTGGCAAAAATTCCGCTACCTCGCAGCACTTTGGTTGATTCAGGCCTTTTCCCTGCCCGCTCTGATTGCTGGAGTCTTTTTCCTTGTACCGCTGGGCTGGATCATCGCCGCTCTGCAAAATTCGACCGTGCTCGTTTTTTCTCGAGACTTTGGGCGACAACCACTGCGTCGACTGGTCGCAGACAGTCTGAAAAATTCCCACTACGAATGGGCGCAGAACCATGGCGTTCTTCTCATCCTCACGTTTCTGTCGCTGTTGATGTGGGTGAACGTAGTCGTGACTTGTGTGATTCTGCCCACCTTCGCGAAATCGTTCTTCGGCATCGACTCGTTGTTCACCAGTAATCCTGAGGCGGCCATTCTAAACACCACGTTTCTTTTCGGAACGGCGATCATTACCTGGTTAATCTTTTCCCCTCTGCTAAAAGCTGCCTGTGTTCTGCGCTGCTTTTACGCCACTGCCCGGGAAACCGGTGATGACCTGCTCAGTCGCCTCGCCAGCGCAAAAGCAACTCGCGAATTGCAGGCCGCACGGGAGGCGTCCCCACTTCCTCAAACAAGCCGAAAAAAATCTGCAACAGTGATCGCTCCCCTGCTGTTGTTCTTTTGCCTGCAAACAGCAAACGCTCAGAACAATTCCGCCAGTTCGGAGAATCGACTGGAACAGGCCATCTCCGAAACGATGGAGCAAAAGCAGTATCAGTGGAAAATTTCCCGGCTCGACCCGGAAGAGCTGAAGGCGGCAGAGCAAACCTGGCTGGCGCAGAAAATGAGAGAATTTGCCGACTCGGTGGAGCGCTCCTTTCAGCAACTCCGCGACTGGATGGATGAAATGTCGCGCCGCCAGAATCGCAGTAGCCGGAAAAGCGGCAACAGTTCCTCTTCGCAGTTTGCCGGCTTGAGCAATACCCTTTCCATCGGACTGATTATTGTGGCGGCAGCTCTGGTTGGCTGGCTCATTTTTCTGCTGGTCAGAAACTACCGTCCGCCGCCGACCATCGAGCCCGAGGAAGGCCTCTCCATCGCCGACATCGATCTTGAGAGCGAAGCCATCGTTGCCTCCGACCTGCCGGAGGATGAATGGATGAAACTCGCTCGTGAACAGATCGCTCAGGGCGAAAGCCGATTGGCGATTCGAGCACTTTTTCTTGCCAGTCTGGCGAACCTCGGTGACCGGGGCTTGTTGAAAATTGCCCGCTTCAAATCAAATCGCGACTACCGACGCGAGCTCGAACTGAGAGCCCGCATGGAGAACGACCTCCGCGAAGCTTTCGAAGAAAACACCGGACTGTTTGAGCGCGTTTGGTATGGGCTGCATCAAATTGGAGAAGAAGCCATTCAGCATTTTCTCGCCAACTACGAAAGAATCTCAGCAGAAGTCGAAACCGAACCCCCTGCCGCGAAATGAAGGCCGCCAAAATACTTCCCTGGGTCGGCCTCGCCCTTTTGGCACTTGGATTTATCGTCGTGTTCGCGCGGGTTCTCGATATGCGATTCGCCTCCGGCGACATGTATCCGCACTATGCCAGCTTTCGGAGTGATCCGCTCGGCACCAGCGCTCTGTATCAATCGCTGTCCCGCATGGAAGATCTCCGGACCGAGCAAAACCTGAAGGCACTCACAGCCATTCAGGGCCTCGATGGGGAAAGCGCATTGTTGTTACTCGGTCTCCCGTGGGACGAATTTGAAGACCTTCGCGCCAAAGATGACTCCCCCGTTTTGCAGGCGGTGAAAGAAGAAGGCGCTCGATTGATCATCACTCTGAACCCAAAGCAGGTTCCCTTGCAATTCCGCTCCAAGAAAACCGACGAAGAAGAAAGCTGGTTTGAGCGACGCCGGAAACTGCGGGAAAAACTCGCGCGGGAAAGGTCCGGAAAAACTGATCCAGAATCTGAAACCAAGGACGACAAAGAGAAAGAAGAGAAGGAGTCCGAAGAGGAGAAAGACTTTGAGATTTCCATGAGTGACGCACTGGGCTCGCGCCTCGAAGATCGACTCGGCATCACCGTCGCCCGCCAGGCCGGCGAGTTCATGCGACCCGACGAAGGTTGGCTGGTCAAAGCTGGAAAAGGAGTTCCTTCAGCCCTGCCCATGTGGTATTCCCAGTTTCGCCTGAGCCCCGGGCACAAGTCCTGGAAAAATTCCGTCACCCTCGATAAGAAACCTGTCGTTGCCGAGCGAAAATTCGGCAAAGGAAGTGTCGTGATCGCAACCGACAGTTATTTCACCAGCAACGAATCGCTGCATGCCGGTGGCGATCCTCAGTTTCTCATCTGGTTGTTGGGCGGCAAAACGCACATCGTTTTTGATGAGACAATTCACGGCTCACTGGAAACCGGTGGAGCGATGAAATTGATCCGCCGCTATCGACTGCATGGATTTTTCTTCGGCCTGTTTCTTTTCATCGGGCTGTGGGCCTGGCGATCCGCCACATCACTCGCCCCGGGAGATGAGTCAGTCGAGCGCGGGCTGATCGGAGGATCATCCGTCGCCGGGGAACAATCAGGAAAAGGATTCGTCAACTTGCTCAAGCGAAGCATCCCGACCAAAGAGTTGCTGCCCCGCTGTGTGGAAACACTTCGTAAAGGTCGCCGTTCCTCCAGTAAAGAGCAGGACCAAAAAGTAGACGCCCTGCTTCATGCACACACCCAGGATCCAAAGTCTGTTTCGATAGTCGAAACCTACCGGGCCATTTCGCAGGCTTTGCGGAAGCGATAGCGGACCTCGTCTCCCGCGATTCAGCGGTTATTAGAATTGCCATCCCGCAAATCTATCAATCAGACTAATTCTATGGAAGACGAGCAGGAACGTTCAGAGTCGGGTGCACCTATCTATAGACACGAGGAACAGGAAGACCGAAAATTGGAACTGGCAATCGGTGATTCTGAAAATATCGAACGCATCTCGGACCATATCGAGGCACACGTCGGACCAGTGAAGAATGTTTTTCACGAACTAGTATCCGACTTGGTTCATATCGACATTCATATCGTAGAGCCCACCGCAGAACGTAACTACTATACATTGGTCACCTCAGGCATGAGTGACCGTGCGATGACCGCGCCGGAAGGTGCCGAGGAGCTGCAATTTTCGGAACTCTACATCTGCCTGCCTCCCGACTGGAAAATGGGTGAAGAGGAATTTCAGGATGAAAGAAACTACTGGCCGATCCGGATGCTCAAGTTCCTGTCCCGTTTTCCTCACGAATACAAAACCTGGCTGTGGATGGGACATACCGTGCCCAACGGCAATCCACCGGAACCGTTCACGGAGAATTCCGGTTTGAGTTGCGCCATGCTGGTAAGTCCGGTGATGCTGCCGCCTGATTTTTACGAATTAAAAATCGATGAGGAAAAAACAATTCACTTCCACGGCGTGATTCCACTGCACGAAGATGAAATGAATCTCAAGCTGGCCAAAGGCACCGAAGCTTTGTACGACGGTTTTGAGAAACACAACGTCTATGAATTGCTCGACCCGTCACGTCCCAGCTCATTAGGCAGTGAAATGGCTTCAGTCGATCTCGACCAGGACAGCCGGGCCTTCCTGACCAAAATGCCAATCTATGTCTTCTTCTTCATCGCAGGTGCAGACGGCAAAGTCGATAAGAAGGAGATGAACAAATTTTTCGAATTGATCGCCTCCGGCGACGGAGCCCCTTCCGCAGTCTTCCGTGAAGGAGCTCGCGAAATCATGAACAATCCCGGTATTCTGGAGGATGTGATGACGAATGATTTACCGAATCTGCCCATTCACATGGCCAGCGCAAAAGGAGTCCTGGAAACGGCGATCTCGAATCCCGGGGAAAAGAATGACTACAAGCTTTCGCTCCTTTTTCTCGCCAAAGAAATTGCAGCCGCAAGTGGGGGCTTTCTTGGCTTTGGCAGCAAGATCAGCAAAGAGGAGAAGGCATCGATTCAGTCCCTTGCGGATCTACTGGAGGTCGAAGGATTTCAAGTATAGTCCAAACACTCATCACGCAAACGCGACTTCTGCTGCGGTAGGGAACTTGCTACAAATAGCGATGCGCCAATTCGGATGAAACACCTTCCCTACCTAATCCTGCTTCTGTTTATTCTGCCAAGTGTCGGCTATGCAGACCGGCATCAGGAAGGTCTGGTAGTTCTCTACGACTTTTCCAACCCCGCAGGCAGCCTTGTGGAAGATCGCTCCGGTCAGCTTCCGGCGTTGCGCCTCAAGATCGCCAACCCGGAGAATGTGAAGCGTTCAAAAGGGACGTTACAAATCATTCGCCCCACTACGATCAAGGCAACCGGCGCGACAACCCGGTTGCGTGAAACCCTGCAGAAAAGCAATGCTGTCTCGGTCGAGGCGTGGATCCAGCCCGCCAATCTCGAACAGGATGGGCCCGCGCGCATCATCTCCTTCTCACAGAATTCCACCAACCGTTGGTTTTCGCTTTTGCAGGAACGTAACCGCTACGAAATGCGGTTCAGCACGGATCAAAATTCCAGCAATGGCCAACCTGAGTTGCGCGGTCAGAAAGATTCCGCCAAAGCGAAACTCACTCACCTGCTCTACACGAAAGCAGCCAACGGCACCGCCCGGCTATTCGTCAATGGAGAGCAAAACTCGGAAACACAGACTCCCGGAAGCATTGCCCACTGGAATGATTCATTCTCTTTTTTACTCGGCAATGAAGCCACCGGTGACCGCCCCTGGCTGGGCACGATTTATCTGGCAGCCGTTTACGATCGCGCGCTGACACCCGACCAGGTTCGCGACAATTTTACCGCCGGAATCGAAGCCGCTCCTGCCCCCCCCGCCCTGACGAAAACGCACCCCGCCGTTACGGCCCCGGCTTCGCCAGAATGGCAAGGTGAACGGGTTCGATCCGGACTGCAGGTATTGTATGATTTTTCCGAAGCCAGCGGCACCCAGGTCAAGGATCGGTCCGGACTCACCCCGCCTGCCGATCTCAGCATTGCCAACCCCGACAAAATTCGGTGGGAAGAAAACGGATCCCTGTTGGTCTTTGGAAAATCCCAACTGCGCACCGACGAAGCCCCACGGAGATTGATTGCCGCAGTTCGCGAATCCGGCGAAGTCACAATCGAAGCCTGGCTGCGCACGGCGCGAACCGACCAGGAGGGACCAGCCCGAATCGTTACACTGTCGCAGGATTCTACCAACCGGAACTTTACCCTCGGACAGGAGAAAGACCGGTTCGATGTCCGGTTTCGCACCAATCGTTCCGGGCCCAACGGGATGCCTTCTCTTGCCTCCAAACCCGGCGCCGTGAAACCACAGCTGCAACATGTGGTCTACACCCGGGATCGGTCGGGAAAAGCGACGCTTTACCTCGACGGCAAACCAAACAATACACGCAATGTCGAGGGAGACACCTCCAACTGGGCAGGCAATTTCCGGCTCGCTTTGGCCGATGAGCTCAACTACGGCCGCCACTGGCTGGGCTCGTTCCACCTGGTTGCGATCTACAGTCGCGACCTAAGCCCCAAAGAAGTCGCCACCAACTTTCGCGCCGGGCCCAAAGATGGAGAAGTGATCGGCAAAAGCAAAACTCCGGAAGAATTACTGACCGAAGCCAACGCTGCTCACTTCCGCAAAAAGATAGCTCCGATTCTCGCGCGCCAATGCCTCGACTGCCATGATCCCTCCACCCGCAAAGGCAAACTCGACCTTTCCCGCGCGGATACAGCGTTTGCCTCCGCAGGCATGATCAGCAAAGGAAATGCCGCCAACAGCCTGCTTTGGGAATCCATCGAAACCGACGAAATGCCGCATGATCGGCCGCCGCTTTCGGCCGAAGAAAAACAAGCCGTGAAACAATGGATCGATGATGGTGCGACCTGGCCAATTCAGCAGATCGATGCGGCCGACTATGCCTTTCCCGACAGCGCCGCTAGAGTCTGGGCCCGCCGACTCACAATCAATGAATATATTGAAACCGTGAAGGCCAGTGTCGGTGTCGATATCGCCAAAGAAGCGAGGGAAATCCTACCACCAGATCTGCGGGCCGACGGATTTCGGAACACCGCCTACAATCTATCCGTCGATCTGAAACACATCGAATCCTATGCGCAGCTGGCGGAAAAGATTGTCGAGAAAATGGACGTCGCCGCCTTCGCCGCCCGTTTCTCCAACAGCCGCAGCCTTACCGACAAACAAATGCGCAAGTTTCTCGAGGCGATGGGTAAGTGGGTATTGCGGGGGCCGCTCGACGAATACGAGCTCGTCTCCTTCCGGGGCATCTCAACTTCCGTGGCCAGCGCCGGTGGTGATTTCGACGATGCCACAGCCTTCATCCTCGAAGCCATGCTGCAATCGCCCCGCTTTCTCTACCGCATAGAAAATCAGCGTGGCGACGGTAGCGCCTGGCCAGTCACCGATTACGAAATGGCTTCGCGAATCAGCTACCTGCTTTGGGGTGCACCGCCGGATGAACAGCTCATGCAGGCCGCCGACCGGGGCGAACTCACCAGCGCCGATGCCATCAAACAACACGTCGTTCGCATGATGTCGGATCCGCGCGCAATTGAACGATCGGTGGAATTCGTCAGCGACTGGCTCAATCTCGACAGCCTGGATAACTTGCGCCCCGCCCCGGAAAAGTTTCCCGATTGGAATCCGCAGCTCGCGGAAGATATGAAACGCGAGACCCGCGCCTACTTCCGTGAGATCGTGTGGGAACAACAACGCCCCTTGGCTGATTTACTCAATACTCCCGTCGCCTTTGTCACCCCGGCACTGGCAACGCACTACGGCTTTCAGAACATCCCTCATTCCGAAAACGGCGGGCTGGTCCGCGTTGATCTTAGCAACGAACCCGGGCGCGGTGGTCTACTCACTCAGGGAGCTGTTCTCACCAAAGGCGGAGACGAAGCCTCTATGGTGACCCGTGGCCTGTTTGTCTTGCACGACATTCTGCGGGGCATCGTTTCTGATCCCCCACCCTGCGTTGATACCACCCCGGTCGCCTCCGAACCGGGCCTGACCCAGCGCAGCATTGCCGAAGACCGAATCGCGAAGAAATCGTGCGGCGTCTGTCATGCCAAATTCGAACCGCTTGCTTTCGGCCTGGAAAAATTCAACGGCCTCGGCAGCTTTCATGAGAATGACGAACACGGAAACCCGCTCCGTGAGGATGGTGAAATTCTGATCCCCGGAAATGAAGAATCGATCGCTTACCAAAAAACAGCAGAGCTTATGGACCTGCTCGCAGAGAGTGACCGCGTAGCGGAAACCCTGAGTTGGAAAATTGCCCAGTTCGCCCTCGGCAGGCCACTCATCGCCAGCGATTCAGAGCTCTTGCGCAAAGCCCATCAGGAAGCCGCAAAAAACGGCGGCACCTACGCCGACGTCATCACCGCCATCGCTCTCAGTGATTTGGTCCGCAGCAAAGCAACCGAAAGAGACGAGTGATCAGCGGTTTCGAA
>JAHDCN010000553.1 GCA_020629815.1 Verrucomicrobiota bacterium | reverse complement strand
CCACGAGGAAGCAGGTGAACCGCAACGATTCGACCGTAGGCCCAATCGAGGGCATACAGGGCGCGTTTCCATTTCTCCGGAAAGTTACTGTGGGTTCCAAATTTCACCGCAGTGGGTGAGCCTCGACCGACATCATAAGTAGTGGGCACGGTGTCGGGAGCGTAGATCGGCATATTGCGGGTGCTGTTTTCCTGCTGATGCCAGCCGTAGTTGGTGCCACGTGTCAGGTGATTGATTCGCGTTGGACGGTAAAACGGCAGGCCCACATCGCCTTCGTTATCGGCATCGTAGGTGAACGCCTCGCCGTCGGAATTGAAGTCGATGCCGTAGGGATTGCGCAAACCCCGGGCGAGAATCTCCCAGTTTTTGCCATCGGGAGAAAGGCGTGACCAGTAGCCTAGTTCACGCGAGCCATCCGGTTCTGCAGGTGTTCGGTTGATTGCTCCTTCCGGAACTTTGACCGAGTCCCCCTGAATTGCGTGAATCCAATTGTCGGGACCATTTGCTAAATCATTACGACCGTGACCGGCGCCGCCTTCGATTGGCTGCAATAGAGTGACTTCGTCAAAAAGACCGTCGCCACTGCTGTCCTTGAGGCGATACAATCCCTTGGAATCGTTGGCGTAAGCGTAGAGCGCACCCTGATGGAAGGAAAGCCCCCGGCACTCTTCCAACGTATTCTCGACGACTTCAAACGAACCGGAGAAAGCCGTTTGTTCTTTGGGTAGTTTCGCACGAATCAATCCGGTCTGCTCGCGCGCGATGATGATGCGGTTTTGAGCGTCGATAGCCATACTCACCCAGGAGCCTTCTTCCGGGGTTGCCCGGTGAATCAGTTCAATTTCGAATCCCTTTGGGAGCGGACCAATTCCCTTTAGACTTTCGCCTTCCTCTGAAGGAAGCGCTTCGCGCCATTGATTGTATTCAGCAAACGGACTGATCTCGGGGAGTCGATTGGGCGCCGCGCGTTCTGCGGATACCTCTCCCAAAGACTGCATTTCTCCCTCCGAAATTCTCCAGGTTGAATTGATCGGGTATTTCTCTTTGCCTATCTGGAACACACCGGCCAAAGCTGATGGGCCCTCGACTGCGGTGACCTCAATTTTCACCGTGATTGTCTCTTTGGCTTTACCGGATTCCAAATTCAGAAAAAGCGGGGGATCGTAGGCTTCGATATCCGCGACGAGAATGTCGTTTCGAAACAGCTGAAGTTCGCAAAAATCCCCGACTAGTGCCGCCGTGATCTTTGCGTTTTCTGCAGGGACCACGATCTCCCGTGAAAGGGTAAAGCGCTTACTTTGGGAATCGCTCCACCACCATTCCAGAGCATTTCCTGAAACGGGAAAGCAAAAGAAAGCGGCGAGGAAGTAGATAAAGCGAACCATCAGGTGTTTTGTAGCAGTTCTGTTTGAATTCGAAAATCAAGGATTTGCGTCCCTGAAAGCAAAACGCCCCGCCGGTTTCCCGACGAGGCGTTGAGAAAAGTTTAACTCCTGTAGTTTACTTCTTCACATCGTAGCAAATCAGAATCTCCTGATCGCGAAGGTAAAGTTTTCCATCCAAAACAACAGGGTGAGACCAGACTTTACCTTTCACATGACGATTCTCACTCTGAGGCTCCATGGTGAACTGACCCAGGCCTTCGAAACCATCTGGAGTGACTTTCGCCATCACAAGTGTTCCGTCGCCCTCATTGAGAGCAAACATCTTACCGTCTGCCACGTGGAGAGCGCCTTTGCTGGTGTATTGGCCTTTTTCATTCCAGACCATTTCACCGGAATCCCAGTCCTGACAAATGAGCCCGGCACCATCGGA
>JAHDCN010000552.1 GCA_020629815.1 Verrucomicrobiota bacterium | reverse complement strand
TCCATTGATCAGTGAGCTGATCCATCAATTCAGAATCGAATTGAACCACATTGCGTGCGTGGTCACGTCGATGCGAGAGCACCTCAAATTTTGCTACGCCCAACGCCCAAGAGAGAAACTTACGGTCGGGATCGTAGTCGTCGAATTTGCGCAGCAGCACGATGGCAGTCGATTGGACCACATCCTTCGCCGCCGCCGAATCCCGGACCATGGAACGCACGTAGTGCGATACCGTCGGCTGAGCTTCAGTCCAAAGCCGGGTAAATTGTTCCTGCGAATCTTGATCGGGCATGGGTTTCATAAGGTCTCTCCAGATGAGTTACGAAGTGTAACATTTTTCTGCAGAAAAAAGGGTTTGGATTACCAAGTGGTTTTTCCAGCGGTGTTGGTGCGTGACAGGGGCGCAATTTTTGGAAATGATTTTGTCCAATTCTCGCGACGTGAAAGGACCAGATGTGACCGCGCATTGTTTTCGGCTCCGACGCAATGATAGAAGAACCGGAAACCATCCTTTCATTGAGTTTATCAAAGACATGAAGAAATCATTCAACCGCCGCCATTTCCTCCGTGGAACAGGAGCCCTCATCTCGCTACCTGCGCTTGAATCGATCGGCTTTCGCCCTTTCGCTTCAGCCGCTCCTGCCACGCCACCCAAGCGATTGATGTTCATGGGGATCGGCTATGGCGTGACTTCAGAAACCTGGTTTCCTGACATCAACGACAAGGGTGTTGACTACAAGTTGCCCGAGGGGCTGAAACCTTTGGCTGGTCACAAGAAAGACTTCACGATCGTTCAGGGGTGCAAGCATCACCACAGCCGGCAGGCCCATTGGGGTAGCACATTTTGGCTGACTGGCGCGAATCAATACGGCACGCCGGGTCAGTCTTTCTCCAATACCATTTCTGCGGATCAGGTTGCGGCTGCGCAGTTTGGCGAGCATACCCGCTATACCTCGATCCAGTTGGCCAGTGATGCCAATGACAGGAACGGACATGGTCCGGGAAGTTCCCTTGCCTGGGATCAGCGGGGGAAACCGCTTTCGGCGTGGAGTTCTCCATTGGAAACCTATCTCAAACTGTTTGCGAAAGACGATATCCCGGTCGCCCAGCGTCGGGCGATGTTGGCGGAGGAGCGCAGTGTCCTGGATTCGGTGATGATCGAGGCAAAGGACATGCAGCGCGGTTTGACGAAGAGCGATACCGACAAGCTGGACGAGTATTTTCAAAGCATCCGCGACATCGAGACCCGGTTGAGCAAAGCGGAAAAATGGATGGACGTGCCCAAGTCCGAGTCTCCTCTCGATGCTCCTGAAGAAGCCCTGGTCGGACGCAGCGAAATCGAGATGATGTACAAGCTCATGGTGGCTGCCATCCAGACGGATAACACACGGGTTATCACCTACCGCGAGCCCGGTTCACGCTTGCTGTCGAGTATCGGAGCGGGGGGCAATCCGCACAATGTTAGTCACTATCGCAAAGGAGCAGAGACGGAAGTCTCCTCCAAAATGAGGGACAAAGCGCACAGTGAATTACTGGCCGGCTTGATCGATCAGTTAAAAGCTAACAAGGAAGCCGATGGCAGCAGTCTGTTTGATCATGTCGCGATGGCTTTTGGTTCCAATATTCGCTCGATCCATTATCTCAATAATCCACCGACTTTGATCTCCGGTGGAGGTGCCGGTCTGAAGCTGGGGCAGAACCTGGTTCTCAAAGAAGACACACCACTGAACAATGTCTGGCTGACCATGCTGCAGGGCGTTGGAGTGAATGTGGAGAGTCACGGGGACAGCACGGGAGTGGTTAGCGAGTTGCAGGCAT
>JAHDCN010000064.1:10440-11501 GCA_020629815.1 Verrucomicrobiota bacterium | reverse complement strand
TCGAGGTTGCTGCTTTGCCTGTAGCAGCGAACAGCAAAACTCGAAAAGCTGGTTACGAGCCGGTTGTGTTTCTAAAAGAGGAGAGCGAGGCGGTAACGGAGGAAGACGATTCTGAAGTGGTATCTAGTGAGGAGAAAGAGGTTGCTGCTGTCGAAGAGAATCAGGCACCCGTCGAGCCGGCAATAACCGCAGCAGAGGTTGCACAAACTATTTCTGTTGAGGCAGCTGTGGAAGACGTCGAGGTCGCTGTGGACGAAGAGCACGAGATCGTCTCAGATATCGCCACGCAAGACGCTTCTGCAGAAAACGATGCAAGTTCGCGTGAAAAGGTCAGAAGCGTCCTCGGCGATGAAGTGGCGAATCAGATTGATAATATCGATTCCGGGCTGACTGAGCTGGAAGAGCTGATTTCCTCCATCGAGGAGAACATTTCCTCGATTTCCCTGGCTGATTTGGATTGGGAGGATGAGCAGGATTCGTCTTCCTCCAGTGAGAAGCTTGCTTCGGCCGCGTAGGCCAGCGTCTCTGCTTTACAAGCCGCCTTCGTACGCCACAGTGTCGGCCATTACTTTATGGGCACACTCTCAGCCATTTGGGGATTCGCAGGGGTTTTCCTTCTCATTTCTTCCGCTGCCTACCGCTTGTCTCACCGGGCAATCGAAGCGTTGAAGATGGATCTTTCCACAGTTCAGTGGATCGTTTTGGTGGTTTGGGTGATCTTTATGGTCGTAGCCGAAGGGTATCGGGGGTTTCAGAAAAAGTTCTCGCCTCGAACCGCCGCTCGGGTCCGTTACATCAAGGACCACCCAACTCCGCTGCGGCTGATTCTGGCCCCGCTGTTTTGCATGGGATACTTCTTCGCCAACCGTAAGACTAAGATTGTTGCCTTCAGCCTAACCTTCGGAATTATCCTACTGGTGCTTTTGGTTTCGCAGCTTCCTCAGCCGTGGCGGGGAATCGTCGATACAGGTGTGGTGCTGGGATTAGCCTGGGGCCTCGTTTCCTTCGCGATTTTTACCGTGCAGGCTCTCACGGCAAAAGAGTGCCCGTTTTCGCCGGAG
>JAHDCN010000064.1:0-10340 GCA_020629815.1 Verrucomicrobiota bacterium | reverse complement strand
ACTTATAGTTGTTGGCCACCAACTTCGTTTGCTTGCGAGTTGATCCGTCTGAGTACGTTTCACAGTAGGTGACGAGCGTGACGCTTGTGCTGATTTTTCTGCCGCAATTATCGATGTATTCGCGAGGCTTCTGACAGCGGCTGATCTCTTTTCTTGAAACTACATAGACCCTCGTTGCGCAATGATTGTGCGGTTTACGGGCGTCATAGTTTTTCTCACTGAAGCAAGGTCCACATGGGCCAGCATTGTAGCGCCGGATATCTTCGTATTGGCGATACGGAGAATAGTAGTGAGTCGTGCTTGGGCTGTAGCGTCTCTCTGACTGGTTGCCATTGTAGCCGAACTTCGGATAGCCCATCGGACCAGCCTCGCTAACTGTTGGCAGGAAGAAGCAGGAGGTGATGGCGAGTAGCAGGAACTGTTTCATTGGTTGTGCGAGTTGAGTATCTACAGTTTACGAAAAATTTCTATTTTGCCAGCGCTTTTGCGATAGCCTCGGCCAAATCATCTTTCAGTTTGTCGGTGTATCCGACATGAACCCAGGCGACGTTTCCATCTTTGCCGACTACGACGGTGTAGGGGATTGAGTTCGCTCCAAATGCGTTGCTGGCTTTCAAGTCGTAGTCCAGAGCTACCGGCATCTCCCAGTTTCTCTTTTCCAGAAATCCGTTAATCAGGATCGGTGGCTCAGCCTGGTTTACCGCGTAGAAGACTACGTTGGTCCTCTGCTTCTGGAACGCACTGACGACGGACAGAACATCCGGCATCGCCCGGATGCAGGGACCACACCAGGTTGCCCAAAAATCGAGCACGACCACTTTGCCTTTGAGAGACGAAAGCTTCACCTTTTTGTCATCCAATGTGGCGAGCTCGAAATCGGGAGCCTTTTTGCCAACCAGAGGAGAATCAGTCCCTCCGTCGTCGCCGGA
Organism: Verrucomicrobiota bacterium; assembly: GCA_020629815.1. GTDB lineage: Bacteria > Verrucomicrobiota > Verrucomicrobiia > Verrucomicrobiales > DEV007 > Arctic95D-9. Next base: position 9,411 of record JAHDCN010000064.1, on the reverse strand, counting down.
ATTGGGAATCACAGGGTCCGGAGTGAATTCGATAAACCAATCGTTGTGGGCGATTTCTTTCTTAGCCGTCTTTGTTCGATAGGCCGGGGTAGGGGGCCCTAAATCAGCATCCCAGATCTCACTGGCATTCACTTTCACCTGCCCGAGAACACTGGAGGTGCCAAAGAAATTGTCACCGGTGACGCGCTGGCGAGCGAGTTTCAAATAAGACCCATTGTGAAGGGTGAACGCATGGCTGACGGAGAAGCTCAAATCCTGAAGCTTCTTGAAGTTCTTGTCCGCAAAAGGATCAATTGGCTTCTTTGCTTCTTTGGAATCAGGTTCGGCATCTTTCTCCCGCAGCCAGACGATTGAAGCGACTCGACGCTTGGGAATGTCCATTGTCGTTCCCTTGCTGGTGAATTTTATCGCATCACCGGTGGCTACCAAAAGTTTCCCGCGCAAAAGATCACCGTTTGGTGCGATCAGGAGATGCGTAGGCGGAGAGTCTTTCTGCATTCGCGGGATCGTAAGTGCATTTGTCCGGGCTTTAGGATCGATGACTTTTTGTGGAACATGGCCCGAACTCCGGGTTACCGAGAATCCAGAGAAGGTGACTTCGTTATCGATATTGCCCCAGCCCTGCCAACCACCACCCTCGTGGATGTAAATTCCGTTTCCGGAAATTTGGTCAGGCTTCACTTTGATGGTGAGCGCCTTCTTTCCGTTTAAAGAAACAACGACTTTATCCGGTCGGGCCTGGACTTCGATGTCTGCAGCATTGTCAGTGATGGGAACCCGTTCACCCGAGAAATTAAAAGCACCGCCTCGGTTCGCTTGTCCGACAAACATCTGCTTGCCTTGCGCAGCAAACACAACATCCACGGACGGGCTGCCCCGATCTCGATCGGCCGCAAACAGGCGAAGAGTGATCGAGCCGTGAGAGTTCTTCCAAGTGCCTCGAAAACGGATCAGATCACCTGCAAGAATAGAAGGGTGACCGAACGTTCCTTTGCGGAGAACGACCCGGTCTTTGGCCATTGTGATTCCTTTGCCGTCTTCCGTTGCCGAGTGCGCTTCCCAATCCTTGTCAGCGAAATCTTTCAATACTTTTCCAGCCGCCGTCATATCCACAGCATTCACTTTGCTGGTCGGGATACTGATCTCGCCGGTATTCGCTGAGGTAAAGTTTACGCTTTGGGTCTGAACTGACAGCAATGTGCCCGAAAGGATCTCGCCGTTGGTTAAGAATAAGCGGGCTTCTCCGATGTCAGAAGCACCCAGGTTTGACGCGTGTGAGCTATGGGTAATTGAGGCACGAGCGCCGTCATTGAGAACACTGGCATTTAGCGATCCAACGGGACGCCAGGCGAGTGACCCTTGATTTTCTTTTGTGCCGTCCCCGGGAGCTGTTTCGACTTTCCCCAGCAGTGAGATTCCTGAGGTCGAAATCTTTTGATCTGCATACTGAATCTCTTTTTCGCTGGTCGGAAAAATGAGCTGGCTTGCGTCCTCCAGAACGGCATCGAGAGACTGACCACTCCAGATCGGTTTGATCCGGACAGAGCCATCCGAAATTTCTTCCAGGGCACCGCTGACAGTGGACCCGTCATGCCAGGCCACGTGAGATTGAGACTTTGCTTTGACCAATTCCGCTGGCTTCGGGAGGTCTGACTTTGGAGTGAAAACCATTTCAGCGATTGATCCGGGACTGATCTTCCGTCCTCCGATTGAAAAACTCTCCTGGCCCGGGGCCTTTCGTAAGCCATCAATCGAAAACACCGTTTCGCCGTCGATCATTTCCACCCGCGGGCGAGTGACATCGATGACTGGAATTTTCTCTCCATCCCACTCCCGCACAGATACATGAGCGAGGCGCATTTCGGTAGTGCGATTGAGCAGGGTAAAACCGCGCTCAGTGGATCGGGTGGAAGGGGTGCGGGAAGTCGACTTCGGATCCTCGTCTTTTGGAGTCTCTGAGGTTTGGAGAGAAGCGAGCACCTCACCTGCATAGTTGGCCACTTTTACCTGGCCGGACTTTTGATTCCAAAACAAGCGCAGAGAAAGGTCACGGTCAGTGTCGCTCAGCTTTTTAATCATCTCATATCTCGTCCCGTGCGTGAGAACCAGCGAATCACCCCATGTTTCGATGCGGGGGCCATCCTCAGGCTTGCGCAATAAGCCGACTTCAAAGTCAGGCCGGTCGTGAGGCGTGATGACTCGAAATGCGACTTCGACCTGCTCCGAAAATTTGATCGGGCGAAACAAATCGGCAATCCATTGATAGGTGAGAAACTCGGAATACACATTGGCTTCCCATTCGTTCGGCTTCCGGTTGCGTCCGATCGAAGACCACTTGGATAAATCAGACGGGCCGGAATACCGGATGTGAAACCCGTTTAGGTGTTCAATCTTTTGCAGCTGCGATTTTTCGATCGTAAGCGGCTCGGAAAAGTGACTGGTTTTCAACACCACTGATGACGCATCAATCGAGAGCAAATCCCCAAAAATTCGGTCTCCATTGATCAAGCTGACCCGAAACGGAGGTTGCGCGGAATCGTCCGATTTCTTGTTGGATTGAAACCGGACTTTCTCCAACTGATCCATTCGAATCTCGAAGGGCGATGCGAAGCTGGCAGAACTCCATCGGACGGTTTTCCCGTCGCTGGGTAACAGGCCACCCCTTAGCTGATCTCCGTTGCGCCAGCAAAGATACAGGGAGGTGCCTTCCCGGGACGATGCTTCGACTTGCGTGAAAGTCTGAAACGCGATCGCCCAAACTACCAAAGCGAAGAAACACCAGGAAAATCGTGACGTAACAGGGTTAGGTCGGCGACCTAACAGGGTTTGGTCACTGACCCAACAGGGTTGAATGAGGTCTGTTTGAGCGTGATTCAAAATCGTTCGTAGATCGGCAGAAACCGGTAGTTCAGTGCCATTGCCAGAAGCGACATCGCGGTGCCGTAGGCCTGACCATAACTTCCATTAAAGCTTCCGTTATCCGCCTGAGTTTCCGCGAGCATCCGGGCCGTTTTCCGATTCCATGCAGTCCATGATTCGTAGTCTCCCTGAAAAAGAGCCTGCGCCATGTAGTAAAGAAAATAGTGTCGGTGGCCGGACTCCTGATGATCAAGTTTGTCGGAAATATGCTTCAAAGCTGAATCGTATTCTTCCCAGTTCTTCTTCTGTCCAACTGCGTAAACTAAAGTCGCCACGGAAGAACGCGCCATGGATTCGCCTCCGCCTCCGAGGCCACCGCTGTAAGCGACAAATCCACTTGATGCGGTATTGCGCTTCATATATTCCAGCGCGGATTCGACCGTTTCGTCGGGAACTTCAAATCCGGCATTGCGACAAGCAAGGAGTCCCATCAGCATTGCACCTGTCACAGAGGTGTCGGCGTCGGTCGCCGTTGGAGCATATCGCCAGCCTCGAAGCCGACTGTTCTTCTGCGAGGAAACGGATAGCTCGATCGCCAGTTGCAACGATTGTGCGATGGTCCGCCCTTTATCCTTCTCTGCGCCGGTCCAAAGGGTTTCCTCATCGACCACGCCGTATGCCTCCGCGAGCGCAAGCATCGCGAAACCATGGTGATACATGCTATTGGGAAAGTAACCGGTCGTCTTGTCCTGCCCGGCGATCAGGGCTCGAATTGCCTTGCGCACATTCTGACGATAGCGCCCGAAGTTGGGATCTTCACCGCTGGCAAGAAATGCCATCAGGCAAATTCCCGTGACCCCATTCTCGGATCGGCCGCGCCAGGTTCCGTCCTCTTTCTGTGAGGTGGCGAGATAACTCAAACCTCTTTCGTAAACAGTCTGCACCTCGCTGGGAATTTCTCCTCCCAACCGGACAGCAGGTCCCTGCGCTATTGCGACGCTCGAAAGCAGCACGATTGATGATATGACAACTAGTGACTTCACTCCGATTTCTTGGCTTCTTCTTTTTTCTTCTTTTCCTCTTCCTCACGAATACGTCGCTTTTGGTCCCAGAAATGATTGAAATTCACAGTGGCGCTTTTGTGGCGATTGAATTGCTTCTCGGTCAGGATTGCCTTGATGTCTTTCTCCGGTGCTGCGTTCAGCAGAGACATTAACATACCCTTTTCAAAGTAATCACCCCAGTACCGCTGCACATCGTCGAGGTAGTCACTGACTGATTGATGAACAATTTTTTCCAGATTGCTGTGCTGTTCCGGGGTTAGACGCAGGTGATTGTCGAGAATGGAGAGGGACATATTGGTGAACGCTTGAATCCTCTCCTGACGGCGCTCCTCGACGACAGCTTCGTATTTTTTTACCTGCTCGTCGGAAAGCACCTCAGTCAGGGCATCTTTCCAAAGTTCCTGAGTTTCGCTTTCCTGCTCTGCTTCACGGCCACCAAAATTGACGGTGCCAATATTACCGAGAATCTCTTTGGCCGCGTCTGAATCGGCTCCATTTAAACGGGAAGTAAAATAGCGCTCTGCCTTCTCGTGCCATTTTTTCATCGAGCGCTCTGTCGCACCCTGAGCAGCCAGGTTGAGCTCATCCTTTTGCTTGTCATCGAGCTCACAGAGTCGAGTGACATCTTCAATCACCACTCCCATGAAGTCCATTCGCTTGGTTCTTTCAGCTTCCGCCAGTTTTTTGATCTGGGCAGCGACTTGAGCCTTTATCGGGCGCGAAACTCCTTCCTCTTTTTTGTCATCCTTCTTTTTGGTGGCTTCAGCGACCTGAATACCGTTTGGCAGAATAATGCGGTTTCCCTCTAAAATGATTTCACCGCCGCCGAAGGGATCCGCTCCGCCGAAAGGATCCGGTTCTACGACAATGTTTTGCGCATGCGTAAGGTTCGGCAGTAGAGTCACTACCGGCAAAAGAAGAAGTAGTTGTTTCAACATTCTCATTCTAAACAAAAATCGGGATCAGTTGCTCTCAAGAGCGTTGAAATACGAGTCGAGACCGAAGCGGAATTCTTCCGGAAACTCCCGTCCGGCTTTACCTGTAGTCTGTCCGACTGCTCTTTCTGAGGGCTGCCCCTGATCAAATTCTTCCCCTCCGCCGACAGCGATATCAGTGAGTGATGCGCCTTTTCCATCGGATGTTCCGCCTCCGCCGGGGGAGCCGCCTCCGCCACCACCGCCGCCGTTATTCTTTTGGCGCTTCGACATCAGGAGTAATTCAATCGCCTCTGTTTCCGCAGCGATTGCCTCTGCACCGGTATTGGGGCGAGACAGAATTCCGCGGGCCTGGCGCATTACATCAGACACCGCATTCAGTAGCTGGATTTCTTTGCCAAAATTTTGTTCGGCGGCCGGGAGTTCGACAATCTCTTCCACGATTTCATCGACGCGTTCGCGAATGGCCATCTGAGTCAGCTCCAGTGTTTTGGCATTGGATTCATACTCGTCAGGGGACAGGCCACTCTTCACCGCTTCCATTTCCCTTGTTTGTTCCCGCAGGTCCATCTCATCGCGCAGAGCCTTCATCACCTTGAGAACAATCTCAGGCGGTAAGCTGTCTTTGCTACCTCCTTCGCAGGACTGACAATTCGACGCAGCAACCAACTCTTCTGCCCAGCGGTCCATGGTATCCGCCCAGTATTCTGCAGCTGATATCGATCGGCCGCTCAGGTTGACACTGACTTCATCACTGATCTGCTGAAGATTAGTCACGACTGAAAGCTCGCGCATTTGGTCGAGCACGTTTTTGAAAATTACATCCTGCTTGCGCTGATAGTAGGCATCCAAGTCTGACTGAATTGTGTAGACCTTTTCGCTTTCGGTTTTCTCAATACCGGAAGTTTTGGTCGCCACTTCGCGGATCTCTGTGGTGAGGCGGTCCTTGGAAATGCCAAAACCTCCCGAGATTGTTTCATTGATCGTCTTCGCCACTTCCATTTGTTTGCGAGAGGCTGCTTTCAATCGCTTCACGAACGTGCTGGACTCGAGGCTCGAAAGAATGTCCTGCAACTGGTCTGCGACTTTAGCGAATTCCGTCAGGAGATCCTTTTGTTCGTCGATCGCTTCGTCGAGTTTTTGTTGAGCAGGGGAGGCCGGTTGGTCCTTCTTTTCACCATCGTCAGGTGCGGCTCCCAGAGTGGTGGACGGAAGACTCAGGCGACCTTTTCCTTTGGACTGCTTCTGATCTTCCGGCTTGGAATCCTGCTTGGCGGCCATGGACGACTCTTTGTCCTGAATTCCCGGCACGGCTGGTTTTGGTGAGTCTTTTTCGTCGTCTTTCTTTTCGCCGGATTGCGAGCCTTGCGATTGCTGCTCGTCCTTATTATTGGCAACGTTTGGTGCTCCGGATTGCCCCGCTTTTTGCTGGGATTTTTCACCTTTTTTGCCTTTGGAACCGCTGCTACCGCCTTGAGGGGAGCTTGGTTGGGACTCTTGCTGCGCTTGTTTGGGCTCGTTGCCTCCGCCCACTGATTGCGAGGATTTTTTCAGCAGATCCGCTACGCTGGGCATGCGCTTTTGAGCAATGTCATCGAGTGCCCGCATCATCGTAGCCCAGCTTTCCAGTCGCTCGGCGTCGAACTCATCATTTTTTGTCGCCTGGCGAACCAGATCCCGGCCTGACTTGGTCAGTGAATCTAAACGCCGGGCGTTGTTGGCTTCTGCAGAAGCCTGCTTTTCGAGTTTTTTGCGATTCTCCGGTTTATCAAGCTCCCCCGCAGAGAGTTTGCGCAGATCTTTGTTGCTCTCGTGAAGTTGCTGTTCCCGCTCGTAGACTTCTCTGGCGTGTCGAAACCACTTGGAAAATTCACCGGTCAGCCAGCTTGCATGATCTTCGGGGTTCATCACATGAAGAACAAAAACTGACGAGTAACTTCGTGGCCGATTGGGAAGGAAATCCTCTGCAAAAGCGCGCACCTGAATGGTTTGCGGCGATACATTTTCCAGTGCTGCTGAAAAGGTGCCGGTTGCCTCCGCGTCCAGAAGCTGAGGATCTCCGGCTTTCACCAGTTTCTCGCCTTTTGCCGGTTCCGGGTTCAAGCTCGGGTCTTTGACCCCAACCCATTCCAGCCCGACGTTTCTCAAGCCGTAGTCATCTCCTGCCTGTATGCTAAATGATACAACCTCCTCAGCAAGAATGACTTGTTCGCTACTTTTACGTTTTGCAAATACGTCAGGCGCCTGATCTTCCACTGCGTTTACCCGAATTTCGAGTGGAGACTTGGCATTGAGGCCATGAATGTCCTTCCACGAGAGCTCATGGGTTTGAGAATGGGTTACCTTCGAAGGCGCTGTAGAAAAGGTATTTCCTTTGATTTCGGTGTCTTCTCCGTTCGCAACTGCTTCGGTCAGTTCGCGCGAGGTTTCTCCAGTGAAACTTGTGACTGCTCCTTTTATGATGGAAACAGATCCGCCTCTGACGGGAATCTCGGGATCCTCTGGATAGAGAAGGTAATCGGGCAATCGAACAGTCGCGGTAAGATTGGTTAGTTCAGGCCTGGTAACCGGGGTAACTGACACTGTTTCAGTGGCATCACCAACGCGTAGCTTCAAAGCACCATCCTGTTTCTGTGGGGGAATGAGAAAGTCGTAACGCTCTTCCTGACCCAGGTCAGATTGCAGTTTGGTTTTTCCCGGTAGCCGAATACTGGCTGATTCCGGCTTCCACTCGGTGTTTTTCCGCAGCTCAGTGCCAAAATCAAACTTCTCAGCGTAAGGCACGACAACTTGTTTCGGCACTTCTTCCAGTTTGGCGAAAGTGTAGCGATCGACATTTTTCCATGGGGTAATCCAACGGGCCATTGCATTCTGTGCAGCATTCGAGACAAACAGCAGAGCCAATCCGGCAATTGCCAGTACGCCAATGGTGGCAGCCATCCAAAGTCCATAGCGGTTTTCAGGGACCGCGTCGGAAAAATCGGCATCTTTCACTTTCTCATCCACCTGCTGCATGGCGGCATCGACCAGTGCGTTGCTGTGCGAAGCTGTACCAGCACTCTGTTCACGTGCAAGTTGAACAATCCCAAGCAGTTGGTCTCCCAGTCTTGGGTGCCGCTTGCGAAGAAGGCGAGCGACTTGTTCCAGGGTTCTTTGTTTCCAAACCCAGTTGTGCCAGCGAAGTGGAATGCCAATCGCCGGAACAGCGACACCTATTGCCAGAATCAATAGACGAACCCAGTTTGGGGTATCGATAAAGCGGTCAATCGTGAAAACAAACAGGTAGGAGATTCCCAAACCAACGATACCGGCCAGTGCTCCTTCGGCAATCTTGACTGACCAAAGACGATTGCGGAATTCTTCAAGCTTCCGCTGCAGGTTGGGAGGGATCGGAATGTCCTCTTCCTTACCAGTAGCAGGCGCGGGCGGGGATGGGGCAGATTCCTTCATGCGAAACGACTCGGTTCGATATTATTTAACCACAGTATCGTTACGAAAGCCAACCTCGAATTCTTGCAGTGTAAGGCAATAAAATTAGGAGCTTTTTTGGAGCGAACATGCAATTTGTCGCGGCTTTTTCTTTTCATGATGCAGTCACGATTCATTTTGTTCGGATTTTGGCTTTGGGAATAGTTCTTCGATGTTCAAACTTTGGCACCATCCGATTTATACCGACGGCCTTTCGCCGGAAGCCCATTTTCCGAGAGAGCGCTATCGATTGGCGGCTGATGTTTTACAGCAGAATTCGGAAATTGTTTTTGAAACTCCTTCGCGTATCGAGCCTGATGACCTGCTGTTGGCTCATGATCGTGACTTCCGGGATGCCTTCCTGTCTGGAGACTTGCCGGAGGAAAAGGTCAGAAGAATCGGGCTGAAACCGTGGTCGGAAGAGATTGTGGAGCGCACCCTGATTCTAACCAACGGAACGGTTTCAGCAGCCCGGCATGTTCTAGAAGTCGGAGGTTCGGCAAAAGCCGGAAACCTGGGAGGGGGCACTCATCATGCATATTATGACTTCGGATCGGGCTACTGCATTTTTAATGACCTTGCTATCGCAGCACGAGTCGCACAGCGCGATTTTGGTGTGGAAACGGTCCTGATCCTCGATCTCGATGTCCATCAGGGAGATGGCACCGCAGCAATTTTCGCGAATGATCCGACTGTGCGAACTGTCTCTTTTCATTGCCGGGAGAATTTCCCGTTTCGAAAAATGAAGTCCGATCTCGATGTGGAGTTCTCCAAGGGCACGGGAGACGCAGAATATTTGAGCACCCTCGCCGCGTTTCTCGAACGCGAGGCCGCACTTTTTCGGCCTGACTTGATTCTTTATCAGGCCGGCGTCGATACTCTAAAGACGGATCGACTGGGACACTTGGAGCTGACTCGCGATGGCTTACAAACGCGAAACCAACTGGTTTTCGATTTTGTTGAAAGTGCGCAGGTGCCTTGTGTAATTACCATGGGCGGCGGTTATGGCGTGCCCATTGAAACATCAGTGGATGCCTTTGGTGACCTGTTTTCTCAAGCCGCAGGTGGGTAAGCAATAATTCTAA
>JAHDCN010000551.1 GCA_020629815.1 Verrucomicrobiota bacterium | reverse complement strand
ATCGCGCTACTTCTTCTTTCGGCCTTCCCGGACCAGCTGGGTTGCCATCTCTTCAACCGGAGGAAGCTGACTATTCAGCTCGCGAATCACCTTGGCGTATTCCGCATTGCCTGCCTCGTTCTTCCACTCATGCGGATCTTTTCTTAGATCGTAGAGTTCCTGCTGGCCTTTCTTGTAGCGAATGTAGCGATACTGCTTTGTTCGGATGCTCGCATACTGATCATACAGGTAGCTGATGGCCGTGCTCTTCCAGTCGGTCTCGGGATCCTTGAGAATCGGTCGCAGAGACTTGCCATCCACAGACGACGGTTTCTCCAATTGGCAAAGATCGGTCAGAGTGGGGTAAAGGTCCTGGAGCGAAACGCAGTTCTTCGTCACGCCACCAGGCTGAGTGACTCCCGGGACGCGGAACATCAACATCGAGTTGGTCGCTTCTTCCCAGAGCGTGCCCTTCTGCCAGTGGTCTTTTTCCGCCAGATGAAAACCATGATCAGACAGGAAAACGACGATGGTGTTGTCCCGATACGGGCTCTTTTCCAACGCATCGAGCACCCGCCCGTGTTGCGCATCGACGTAGGCCGTCGTGGCGAGGTAGGCCTGGACGGCTTCTTTGTGCAGACCGGCTTCCAGAACTTTTTCGGTGAACTTGCGTTTGCTGCTGACGACCTCGTCCCCAAGAGGCGGGATGTCGTCGAAGTCGTCAGGATTGAGGTCAGGCACTTTGACTTCGTCGAGGGGAAACATATCGAAGTATTTCTGCGGAACGAACCAGGCCATGTGCGGATTGAAGGATCCGTAGACGAGGAAAAAAGGCTTTTCATGTTTCTGTTCCAGAATGGCGATTGTCCGGTTGGCGCCGACGGTATCGTTCATTTCCTCTTCGGAAAGATGGATGGGCCCCCAGTCCTGTTCACCCGCGCCGACCGGTTGAATCGGAGCACCCGGCGGACGGGGATCTCGCTTGTGACCCTGCTTGTCATCCCAAACATCATTGCCGTTCCAGCCATGGGTGATTTTTCCATAGCCATACATCGAGTAGCCGCCTTGCTGAAAAACCTCGAACAGCGACGTGGCAGTCTTGAGTGGCTCGCTTGCTGCGACATTGGTCTGGTTGTGATACACACCGGACTTGTGAGGACTCACTCCTGACCACATCGACGTCCGGGAGGGAACACAGAACGGCGAAGCGCTGTAGGCATTTCGAAATACCACTCCGCTTTCGCCCAGCGCCTGCAAATTCGGAGCGATCACATTACCGGAATAACGCTCGGGTTTTTCGAGAATCCAGGTGTTGAGGTCGTCAGCGATGAGAACGAGAACATTCATGCGTTCTGCAGCGATGCTCGTGTAACCGCCAACCAACAACGAAAGCAGGAATACTGGACTGAGATGTCTTAAGAATTTCTTCATGATGAGGTGAAGCTGCCAGCTGTCATTTCCAAATACGCATAGGCCGTGAAGCCGAAATGATTAGCCCCGCAGCCCTTGCCATTGATCAAGTTGTAGTATTCGTGAAACTCGCCTTCCTGTTCAATCAACGTCAGGGTGTCATCAATGATCTCCTGTCCGGCGTTTGTGATCGATACATTGTTAAATCGATCTACGGTTTTTAGAAGACCGAACGCACATACCGCATTCATCACTGGCCAACCGGGTCCACGCCAATAGCGCTCTGGTTCAAAGTCCGGACTCTCGGGGCGAGTGGAGCAAAGATGATATCGAATGCCTCGCTCGTGCTGTTTCCACTGCTGCATGACCTGAACCAAGCCGAGCGCTTGCGATTCGGAGGGAACCTCGGTCAATAGAGGCAGAAAAGAGGCGTGGGT
>JAHDCN010000550.1 GCA_020629815.1 Verrucomicrobiota bacterium | reverse complement strand
GAGGAGGTTCCAAAAGGAATGCAAAACTACCTCGAAAAGTGGCGCAAGTTTGGCGAGGCGTTTCGCGAGCTGATGCGCGATCGCCCGACGATCATGATCACCGATGATCACGATGTCTTTTCCAATGATCTCTGGGGCCGCGGCGGAGTTCGGATGAATGGCGATCGCACCACTGGTGGTTATCCGACTCATCCGGATTGGGTCAATGCCGCGGAATACACGCAGACCGCAAATCTGCCCGACCCGGTGAATCCAGGTCCTCATGGCGATGGTGTCCTGGCCTACTACACCTCCCTGGAATACGGCGGTGTCCGCTTCGCGATTATCGAGGATCGAAAATTCAAAAGCGCTCCTTCGGAAGTCATTACTGAGCTGATCGCCCCGCCGGGTTTCGAATGGCCGAACCCGCGCAAGACCGATTTTGAAATCGAGGTGGTTCTCGATCCCGACTACGATTGCACCAAGCTCGATCGCGCGGATTTGAATTTGTTAGGCAAAGAGCAGGAAGCCTTTCTCAAAACCTGGTCGACTGATCTGAAGAAGTCCGGCCAAATCGGAGCGGTTCTCACGTCAAGTCCATGGGCGCACGTCGCTATGTATTCGCCAACCTCGGCGGATACCGATTCCAATGCCTGGCCGCAGTCCGGGAGAAACCGCGCCCTGAAGGCGATTGGCGATGCGCCGGTAGTGATGCTTCACGGCGATGTCCACCTCGGAACGCTTGGTCGACACGGCGTGGACAATTTTAACGATGGCCCGGTGGCCTATTCGCTGCCCTCCTTTTCCTCACGCGCCAGCCGGAAATGGGAGCCTCTGGAAGTGGGCAAGAACCGTGCTGATGGCGCACCGGAGAACACCGGTGAGTTTGAGGATCGCTTCGGCAACAAGGTCACCATGTATGGTGCTGGCAATGGCCTGAACGGCTACGGTATCATTCTCTTCGATACCGAAAAGCGGGAAATCGAACTGCAGTTTCACCCGATGAACGAAGAGCGGAAACCGATCAAGGTGGATGTCCCCGGTTGGCCGCACACTGTGAAGTTCCAGTAAACCAGTCTCATGAGAGCTTTCCTGTTTTCTCTTGTTTTTATTTTGGCAAACGGCGGATTCCTCGCTGCGCAAACGAAGGATTCCCTGATCGCCGAAGGCGCCGAACTGGAGAAACTGGCTTCCGGTTTCGAGACCGTCGAAGGCCCGCTCTACGATGGCAAAAGAAGCCTGCTGTTCACCGACATTCCCAATCAGCACATCTGGAAACTCGATGTAGAGACACTGAAGAAGACATTGTTTCGCGACGAGACCGGCGGAGCCAATGGCCTTGCCTTTGATGCGAAGGGACGATTGCTGATGTGCAAACAAAAGGACAGAAACCTGAGTCGTCTCGAAGCAGACGGATCGGAAACGATCCTGCTGGAACCGGAAAGAATTGAAACAGGAAAACCTCCCCGGCGAGTCGGCGTGAATGACGTCGTGGTAGATAGAACTGGTGGAATCTGGGTAACCGTCCCGGGTGCGGGATCAATTTTTCACCTGGACGCAGAAGGTCAAAATCCCCGGGCAGTGATCACGGGGTTGAAGGGCCCCAATGGCCTGATGCTTTCACCGGATGAATCCCGACTCTACGTTTCCGAATACAAAGAGCAGCGACTTCACTTGTTTGATGTCGATACAAAGACCGGCACCGCGACTAACCAGAGATTCTTTGCCCAAGTCGAGCCCACCAGCGACTACGGCTGTGATGGAATGACCGTCGATGATCAGGGCAACCTCTATTGCGCTGGCCCATTCGCAGTTCGGATTTGGAACCCAAAGGGAGAGTTACTCGAAGAAATCGCCATTCCCGAAAGCCC
>JAHDCN010000549.1 GCA_020629815.1 Verrucomicrobiota bacterium | reverse complement strand
CGTAGGCCTGGACGTTGCCCAGTTGGAAAATCCGCAGGAAGGAACCAAGCGTCAAACTACCAAGGGCAGGCGCACGGGCGACAACCGGATCAATCAGGAACCGATCGATCACGCCGAAAACGGCAGCCACACTGTCCTGAAAAAGCCCTACGATTCCCTGGTAGATTTCGTCGAGGTAAAACTTGTTCCGAAACAGAGCGAAGATTCCGCCATTGAGCGGTTCTTTGTCCCGGCCTTTGTAGAGAAGAAAGGCAGCACCCGCTCCGATAATGAGACCGGCAATAGAAAGAATCCCGGTGATACTCATGTGGAAATCAGCAGGACTGTATCCTCCGAGTGCTTTCAACGGCCCAGCAATAAAGTGATATGCGGAAAGAACTGCCATCACCGCCAATAGAATTAGCGGCAGAAACATAATCGGCGGAACTTCTTTAGCGTGATCAGCCCCGTGTTCCCGACTCTTGCCAAGGAAGGCGACGACGAAAAGACGCGTCATATAAAACGGAGTCAGGAAGGCAACAATGATACCGATGATCCACGGTCCGGTTTTGTGGTCAGCGTGAGCCGCTTCAAGAATACCTTCTTTACTCCAGAAACCACTGGTGAACGGCACAGCAATCAATGCAGCTGTTCCGATCGCAAAGGTAATGAAAGTGATCGGCATCTTTTTGTTCAGCCCGCCCATTTTCCAAATGTCCTGCTCGTGGTGGCAGGCGTAGATCACCGCGCCGGATCCAAGGAACAACAGCGCCTTAAAGAAAGCGTGAGTGTAGAGGTGAAACATCCCTGCATCGCTGCCATTGGCAATGCCCTGGGCCATTACCATGTAGCCGAGTTGAGAAAGAGTTGAGTAAGCGAGGACGCGCTTGATGTCGTCCTGCTGCAGCGCCATCAGAGCAGCGAGCAGAGCAGTGATCGCGCCGACCCAGCAAATGACATTCGCAGCCATTTCGGCTCCGGCAATCAGGAAAGAAACCCGTGCCAGCATGTAAACACCCGCCGCCACCATGGTCGCAGCGTGGATCAATGCGGAAACCGGAGTCGGGCCCTCCATCGCATCCGGCAACCAAACGTGCAGAGGAAGCTGAGCGGATTTACCAATCGCACCGCAAAAGATAAAGAGCACAGCAATGTTGAGCAGAGACTGATTGGCAATACCACCAACCGCTCTCTGAATTTCGTCAAAGTAGATCGAATTTGTCAGCACCCAGATGAGCAGGATACCGATCATGAAACCGAAGTCACCAATGCGGTTGGTAAGGAATGCTTTCTTCGCTGCGTCGGCCGCCGAATTTTTGTGATACCAGTGGCCGATTAGGATGTAGGAACTGACACCAACCAGCTCCCAGAAAATGAACATCATCGCGAAGTTGTCCGCGAAGACGATACCGGTCATGGAGAACATGAACAGGGCAAGACCGGCGAAGTAGCGCGCCTTGCCCTCGTCGTCCTTCATGTAGCCAAGAGAGAACAGGTGCACCAGGAAACCGATAATCGTCACGATCAGGATCATACCCTGACTAAGCACATCGATTTCGATACCGATATTGACCAGGAACGACGCTTTCGAGGGCTGGTCCCCTGCTGCTTCTGCAAGGTTAATCCAGGGGAAAGAGTGGATGGCTCCCTCGGCAATTTCCGCCTGTGAAAGCAGGAACGCAAAAACCATCGTGATCAATGCCGATCCCGTGGCCAGCAACGCGCTCACTCCGCTCCATTTTTTCAAACCAAGCAGAATCGCAGCTGCTACGATCAAAGGCAGCAAAAGGATGGTCCAGGCTAAAGTGTTGGCGTCGAGAGTCATATTCCTCGTTACAGTTTCATCGTATCGATCTTCGAGACATCGGCAGTCTGTTTGG
>JAHDCN010000063.1:5479-11764 GCA_020629815.1 Verrucomicrobiota bacterium | reverse complement strand
GGCCTGGTCTGCAAGGTGTTGAATCTGGTTCCCCGGCATCAGGCGATCGTTTCCGACATCCTTGGTGAGCAATTCGCCGGACTGCTCACCCGGGCAATCGGGCTCGGAGAGGTTTTTCTCGCCATCTGGATCTGGTCAGGTTTTCGCTCACGGATTGTTGCGGTTCTGCAAATGGTGCTGGTGGCCACGATGAATGTGCTGGAATTCTTCCTGGCTCCTGAACTGCTTCTCTGGGGCCGACTGAACGCAGTGTTCGCCGCGATGTTCATCGGTCTGGTCTTTTTTCACGAATTTATTTGGAAACCCAAACATGGGCTCGTTGAATCAACATCCATTCGCAGTTGAGGCGTTCTTTGAAAAATCTCTGGTGCTCGCCTATGCGGTGAAACCGGAAGAGCTGAAGCCTTTGATCCCTTCCTTTCTCGAACCCGATTTGTTCGACGATCAGTGGGGATTTGTCGCTGCGGCGATGGTCGATACCCGGTCCCTGCGCCCGAAAGGTTTCCCGAAAATTCTGGGCAGAAATTTCACCCTGATGGGATACCGGGTTTTCGTGAGATACCGCAGCCGGGACGGGCGCCGGCTCAGGGGGCTCTACATCCTCGGATCTGAGACTAATCGCGGCAGCATGCAGTTGCTCGGCAACGTCTTTACTCAGTATCGCTACCAAACGGTCGGAGTGGAATGGACTTCTTCCGAAACGACGGAGGAAGTCACTTCGGCAAATGGCTTGCAGGTGAAGGCCAAAAGAACGTCGACGGACTCACCGCTGCCTGTGTATTCTCCTTTTGCAAACTGGAAGGAAGCCCGGCGATTTGCCGGGCCAATGCCATTCACTTTTTCCCACTGGCCGGGCAGTAGTGAAGTCGTAATCGTAGAGGGTGTGCGTACCGACTGGAAGCCGCTCCCCATGGAGGTCGAGGAACATAGTGTGCCTTTCTTTGACCCCATGAACTTTTCTGAAATGAAGTTGGCAAATGCCTTTCTGGTCGAGCGGGTGCCCTACTTTTGGAGAAAGGGTAGAACCGAAAAACTGGCGGAGAAATGAGATCAAGATTTCAGGGCGTCGGGAATATCGTGCGATTCAACTGGCACTTTTATGCTCTGGCTGGCGTGATGATTCTTGTCGCCGCCGGACTCGCTCTTTTCCTCAATTCGCCGCCTCTTCGGATATTGTTTGGCCTCGCGGCAGTTGGAACGATTTTGAGTCTTGGAATTTCTCTACTGGTGTCGCATTGGATATACGACCGCACCTGTTTGTACGATCTGCCCTGGCTGGATTCGTATCCCGGGAAATCAGTGGTTTCGATCAGCGCCGGCTTTGATGAAATCAGCCCGGTTGTTACGAAGAAGCTCCCTGAAGCAACACTCCAACTTTGGGACTTTTACGATCCGGAGAATCACACAGAAGTATCAATCGAGCGTGCCCGCAAAGCCTTTCCCCCGCCCCGAGAGATGGTTTCCATTTCAACCGACTCACTGCCTGCCGAAGATGATTCCATTGATGTCGTCTGCCTGTTCATGTCGGCGCATGAGATCCGCAGCGAATCGGAGCGCTTGCGCTTTTTCGCTGAGATTGGCAGAGTCGTTCGCAACGGCGGGTCGGTTTATCTAACCGAACACCAAAGAGATCTGCCCAACTTTCTCGCCTACACGATTGGTTTCTTCCATTTCCAAAGCAAAGCGACCTGGCGTCGGGCTTTTAAGGCCGGAGGTTTGTCGATCCAAAAAGAGATTCGAACCACGCCGTTTGTGACCACCTACATTTTGCAGAAATGAATCTGGAACTTTTCATTCAAATCAGCGGAGCACTCCTGATCGCGCTTGCTTTGGTGCACGTAATTTTCCCCCGCTATTTCGGGTGGAAAGAAGATCTCGCCGGGTTGCAGCTGATCAACCGGCAGATGATGGAGGTTCACACCTTTTTCATCGCTCTCGGTGTATTCCTGATGGGGCTGCTGTGTCTCACTTCTGCGGAGCCGCTGGTGAATTCAAGTCTGGGCAAACGAGTCAGTCTTGGCCTGGCGATCTTCTGGGGCATCCGGCTGGTGACTCAATTCTTTTGGTATTCACCACAGCTTTGGAGAGGAAAGAGATTCGAAACCATCGTGCACATCCTCTTCGGATTGCTCTGGCTTGGGCTTACGATTTTATTCGTGCTGGCGTGGAAGCGGTGACTTCAGCTTGCGGTTGCGAGTCTCAATTAATCAATGAGAGCCCCAATCTATTGTTTTCTTTTCTGCGCCGTCGCATTTCTCTTTTCCTCCTGTGTCACTACGTCACAATCCAATCGACTGGAACAGATTCCGAATTCGATACGGAAAGGTCAATCAACGAAAAGTGATGTAATCCGCCTACTCGGCCAGCCAAACCAAAAAGAGATCACGCCAAATGGCGAAGTTTGGGAATACGGTTCCACCAAGCGAAATGACGTTGGCGATGCACTCACCAGGCAAGCGATTGGAGTAGGATTGAGCCAGATTCCTCACGCAGGGCGTATCGCATCGATAGCCAGAGCTGCAGCGCCTTCAGAACCAGAGGGCAACGGTGCTCGCATCTTTTTTTCGCCATCGGGAGTCGTGAGCAATTACTCAGTAATTCTCCGATAACTTGCCTCACCCACCAAGCATTCGATCCACAGCGAGAGCCAATTCCTCTTTCTCAACTGGCGTTGTTCCCAGTTTACCGACGACGATGCTGGAGGCGAGATTCGACACTTGAGCTGCTGTTGCGGCATCAAGCCCGGAGCACAAACCAAGGGTGTAAATCGCAATGGCGGTATCCCCTGCCCCGGAAACGTCGAAGACTTCTTTTGCCAGAGCAGGAATATGCACGGGCTGATCTCCTCCTTCGGTGAAAAGAAGCATGCCCAACTCGCCCAGGGTCAGCAGCACGTGTCGGCACTGCCATTTTTCCAAAAGGTGAACGCCACAGGCAAGTAATGGCTGATCTTCTAGCGGATCGATCCCATCTTCCCGGTGAATGTCCTCCATTCCCGCGCAGGCAAAGGCTTCCGAACGGTTTGGCTTTACCGTCGTTACCCCACGCCAGGGAATTGGATTTCCCGGTTTCGGATCGACCGTAATTTGCAGATGGGCGTGTTCTGACGCAGCCTCAAGCAGGGCAGCAACGAACTCAGCCGTAATCAGACCTTTTCCATAGTCCTCAATGATGATTCCATCGATTTCCGGTAAGACTACTGAAATTCGACCCAAAAGTTCGGTCTCCTGAGCCGCGGTCAGACGATGGTATCGCTTCTCTCTGTCGATCCTCACGACTTGTTGCTGCAGAGCAACTACGCGCGTCTTGGTGATGGTTTGAAAATCATCCACTTCCAGACACAGCTCTGTCCCGATTCCATTCTCTGAAAGCGTATCCTGCAGAAGTCCACCGTTGCGGTCATTGCCAAACAAGCCAGCTAAAGAAACATTCGCTCCGAAGGGCGTCATATTGCGAGCCACATTCGCCGCACCGCCGGGATACAAAGACTCATCTTTGACCTCAACTACCGGAACCGGCGCTTCCGGAGAAATTCGGGAAACGCTTCCCCAGATAAACCAATCGAGCATCACATCACCGACAACGAGCACCCGCTGCCGGGAAAACTGTTCTAGTAAATCTTCAGCTGAAGCAAGAGCGGTGGACATAACTAGGTAGAAGATGCTGTTTCACCAATTTTCACACCGGCTCTGATATTTCCGGGTTTAGAAATGGATTGTACATCGACGGTGACTTCCCGTTCTTCACCGAGAATCTCCATCAATATTCTCACTCTTTCCTGGCTGGGAAAAACTCTGGTGACAATCGATTTCAGACCGGCCATCGCCCCATCGAGAACGACGACTTCATCGCCCTCCTCCACTTCCGGCGCAATGACTCGAACCTCTTTTTCCTCCTGAGAAAACTCTGATCGCAATTCCTCCACGATTTCATCCGGCAATTGCGGATAATCGTCGGCAAACCGCAAGACTCCGGTTACCGCATTGGTCGCATTTACCGTGCGAAGTTTCTCAAACAGAGGAAAACGGACGAATATGTAGCCGGGAAACAAAGCCTCCGTGAACCACACTTTCCCCCGCTTCGTTGATTTTTCGAACTTGATGCGGGGAGAAAACACGTCCGCTGGATCAATGTGTGCGTATTGAACCAGATGGAGGGCAGCGATATGCTCACTCTTCGGCCGTGTACGAACAACATACCAGCCCTGTGGCTCCGCTTCGTTTGCTTCGTGGGACATGGAAAACCAGGCAATTTACGATCGAGGGACGGCAAATATAAGCCATCGGAGGAAAGAGGAAAGCAGAGTTTCTTTCCCCAATTTTCTCTGTTTGCACCCGTTACAGATGTGCCCTACTGGTTGCGCAGGTCAGGGATGACCCACTATGGCGGAAAAAAAGGAGCGAACAGCAAAGGAATTGGCGGATGCCTCCACCGATGAGCTGATTGACGATTCGAAGGGCGTTTATCGCCGCCTTTTCGGCTACATCAAGCAGTACCGCGGCCGTCTCGCGTGGGGCGTGTTTTTCGGTGTCCTCGCGGGCTTGATGGACGGACTGCTGATCCTCGTACTCAAAAACCTGTTCACGATTGTCCTTCCCGGGACGGAGGGAGAGGAAACTCCGACCGAGATCGCTATTTTTGAGAATATCCCAATCGCCGCGCTCCAGGAGATCACCCTGAAGCGTCCGGATATTTCGGTGATGCCTGAGTGGGTTTTTGTAGCTCTCGCCTGCCTTTGCGTGCCCATGCTGATGCTGGTTCGCGGCGTTTTTACATTTATCCACCAATACTGCTTCATCTGGCTGAACAACCGCCTTCTCTACCGGCTGCGGGACGAATCTTTCACCGGAATCATGCGCCAGTCACTTTCCTTCTTTAACACGGTTAAGCAGGGGGAGCTGGTGCAGACTGTCGCCAACCAGACGAGAACCACTGCCGATGCCGGGCTGAATATGGTCAGCGCACTGATTAAGCATCCGGTTTCTATCATTTCGATTTTTACGATTCTACTTTGGGAAAACTGGCTCTACACGCTCGGTGCCATGATTGTATTTCCCCTCTGCATTGCTCCGGTCGCCATGATCGCTCGCAAGGTGCGGAAGTCGGGCGGACGCGAAGAGCAGGAAGCCGAAGGTTTGATGGTCACCCTCTATGAAAGCTTCGCCGGAGTTCGTCTGGTGAAGGCTCACGCGCGTGAAGAATACCAACGGGCACGATTCAATGAGGGCAGCAGCAAAATCATCAAGTTCATCATGCGCTGGAAAAAGGCGATGGAGATTTCCAGTCCGCTGGTCGAGATCGTTGCTTCTTTCGGAATCGTTGTCGGAATGATTTATGCGTGGTTCACCAAGATCGACAGCGCGACGTTCACCGCTCTGAATCTCGGGCTGATCAGTATCTACCCGCACGCAAAAGCACTCAGCCGTTTGCATGTTCAGCTGCAAAAGTGCCTCGTCGCTGCGCGCAAGGTATTCGGCTATATCGATGCGGTGCCCGATGTTCGGGACAAACCGGATGCCAAGGTTCTCCGCGATTGCCAGGGAACCATCCAGTTCGACAATGTGGTCTTCGCCTATGAGAAAGGCAAAAATGCACTCGACGGTGTGAATCTGAATTTCGAGGCAGGGAAAAAATATGCCCTGGTTGGCCAGAGTGGTTCCGGAAAATCAACGGTTCTCTCACTGGCCATGAGATTTTACGATCCGGACACCGGGTGCATCCGTGTCG
The DNA here is from genome assembly GCA_020629815.1 of Verrucomicrobiota bacterium. Taxonomy (GTDB): domain Bacteria; phylum Verrucomicrobiota; class Verrucomicrobiia; order Verrucomicrobiales; family DEV007; genus Arctic95D-9. Next base: position 6,037 of record JAHDCN010000063.1, on the reverse strand, counting down.
ATGACGACGACATTCGTGATCTCACGCAGGAATCTTTGCGCGACCAGATCGGTCTCGTGAGTCAGGATACGTTCCTGTTTCATGACACCATTCGCGCCAACCTGCGCTACGGAATGCTCGAAGCGACTGACGAGCAGATTGAGGAAGCCGCCAAACTGGCTCACGCCCATGAATTCATTATAGAGCAGATCAACGGGTATGACACGATACTGGGAGACAAAGGCTGCACTCTTTCCGGCGGTCAGCAGCAGCGGCTCTCAATCGCACGCGCGATTTTGCGGGACGCTCCCATTCTGTTTCTCGATGAGGCGATGTCAGCGCTCGACTCTGAATCGGAAAAGATCATTCACGAAGCGATCCAGGAACTTTCCAAAGGGAAAACTGTTGTCGCGATTGCTCACCGGCTTTCCACCATTTTGGATTCCGATGAGATCATTGTGATGAGAGAAGGCAAAGTCCTCGACTCAGCCCCTCACAACATTCTATTGGAGCGTTGTGAAGAATATCAGCGCCTGTATCAGATCCAGTTCCGCGAGGAAGAATAGGGTCAGGTGCCCA
>JAHDCN010000063.1:1938-5379 GCA_020629815.1 Verrucomicrobiota bacterium | reverse complement strand
CTTTCCTCCTGTGGAAAAGGCTGGCAAATGGACTACGGCAAACCCGCTGCTCAATTCTATGCGAAAGATGTGGAATCAAAGGCCAGCCCATTCGTGGGGAAAAAGATCACGGTAAAAGGAAAGGTTCAATCGATCGACAGAAGTGAAGCGGAGAATGTAAAAATTATTCTCGAGCACCAAATCATCTGCCACACTGGACGCTCTGACACACATCTGAAAGTCGGCGAAGTCGTCTTCATGAGCGGATTCCTCGACGAACTTTCAAAAACAGACATTGTGCTGGATCCTGCCATGAGCAGAGATCCCACCGCTCCATTTCATCCTATCGAGTAGTCGTATTTTACTCGGGCATCAGCACGACTCGGAAACCAATGTCATTCCCCTCAGTGGAAGGCCTTGCCGCCCTCCGATTGTGAATACTCAGATCGTAGGCATTCGATTTGTTCCAGGCACCACCGCGGAGAACCTTCCGCTCGGTGCCGACGAATTGAGGGTTCGCTGAACCGCCCGCTTCACGGATTCTGGAAACGATCGTCTGAGAATACCAGTCGGTGCACCACTCCCAGACATTCCCCCGGACATCCGATAGTCCAAACTCATTAGGCGGCATGGAGCCAACTGGATACGAAGACTGAAGACGCTGTCCCAGACTGGTGATTGCTTCATCCAGTCCCTGTTTACCAACATAGGCGCCCCACTCCTTATCGGTAGGTAAACGATAAACGTAGCCCTCTGGAACATTTCCCAGGCCCCGCTCGATGATGGTGAGTTTCTCCGCATACTGCGCAGCCTGATACCAGGTCACACTGTCCACCGGATGCTTTGGTGCTTTGAAGGAACTTGGATTGTCCCCCATGACACGCTCATACAATTCCTGAGTCACCTCATTCGCTGCCACCCACCCGTTCAAAGACCCGAACCAGGTCAAACGCTCACCCAGGCCATTGATGAAATTGCCGTTCATGTCCGGTTTTCCGTCCATTTCCAGCGTGGTGGAAAATTCGAGTGATCCACCCGCTTTCACTTCACCGGAGACGCTGGAACCGGTGTAATTCTCTTTGCTCAGCTCGTAGCGATACTGTCCCGGCGCTACGTTAGCCAGAAACAACGGAGTTCTTCCCAGAGGTTTGCCGTTAGCAACGACGGCCGCACCCGATGGCTCACTGGTGATTCGGACCGAACCATACGAAAAGCCAAAGTTTACCTCATTCGATTCCGCGTCCGGATTGACAGAAAAGGCTGAGTTGATCCTACCAAGCTGACGATGATTTGCGGAAAAAACATAATCCCCGGCCGGCAACTCTGCAGTGAAAGGTGTCCTGCCGTTCCCTACCCGACGGTCATTGAGAAAGACCTCAGCCCCGGGCGGGTCGCTAACAAACCGAACCGGTGCCGGTTGCCAGGAGAAATCGAGATTCTGGGTAATACTATCCGCTACTTCCACCGTTCGTTTGATCGGGGACCAGTCCCGGTAGCGCAATTCGATCCGGTGCTTTCCTATGGGGAGATCATCCAGAGTCAGCGGAGTCGCTCCTGATTTGTGCGCAGGACCATCGCCTTTTTGAACCCATACTTCAGCCCCCGGAGGTTCACTGGTAATGTTCAAACCTCCCCGGGAGAACACAGCAGATACAGAAGCGTTCTGGTTGTGCCGAACCCGGACCAATTCCGAATATTCCGGCCAGCCTTCAACGGCCATTAATACCTTGTATTCACCAGGATCAAGCTCAGGAATCATGGCCGGGGTTTTGCCGATTTGCACCAGCTCCTTCGGCTCGTCATTCTCATCAGCTTTCAGAATCTTAAACTCTACCCCTTTGGGCTCACTGACCACTTCCAGCTTGCCCGTGCTTTTCGACAGAGTGACTGGAGGCAATTCGGTTCGCTCATTGGCAACCACTTCGATCTCTTTGACTATCGATTCAAAACCTTCCAGAGAAATTTCCACTTTCAGCGGCCCGGATGGTAGATTTTCCAATGTGGCCGGACTCGTGACTGCCGCTTGCCCGGGAACTCGCACCTCAGCACCAGTGGGCTCGGTTCGGATCAGCAACGACCCTTTTGCTTCTTTCAGGTGCCGCTCAATGAGTGGGATCGATGCCTTCGCTTCCGCATTATTCGGGTCCGCCAGTAGCACCTGCTGATAAAATCCCCGCGCGGACTTCCAGTCCCCCTTTTCGATTGCCTCTGTCGCTTGAGCTAAATTGGCGACAACCTCCTGATTAACGGGAGCAACCTCAGGCTCCACGGTCTTTTCCACAACCGTCTGCGCACGGTTGTAGCGCAAACCGAAGAAGACGCCCGTTCCGATACCGACCAACAGAGCAATCGCGATCAACACACCCCAGACCCACCGTGGAAACGGCGGTTTACCTCCACCACGAATCATCCGTGGCGGCGGCAAATCTATCTTTGTGGTTTTTTCCATCTCTTCGGAAAACAGACTGTGTCCTACTGAATTCTAGCTCAAAAGACTTAATAATCCTGAAAAATTATGAAAATTCAGCATTCATCTGCGTGTTTCTTTCAGTAATTTATTGTCGCAACCCGCCTATGTGTGACAGCCGGAACGAGTGCCTTCGTAAACTGCTACTCGATCTCGGACACAGAGATCGTGTAGCCCACCAGATCCTCAGGTGCAGAGTCAGGTACAATGAATGTTGCTTCTACTACCCGGACCTCACCCGGCAACATCGCCGGATACTGCGGATAGACTGCGGTAAAGTCTCCGGGCTTGGAGCTGGAAAGGTCTTCGCTGACCATTGCGGCAGTGATGGAATTGTGGACCAATGGTAAAGGCTTTCCATCAGACCCGGTGACACCACCGCGAAACTCGAGGGACTTGATAGATCGCTTTCCCGTATTTTCGACCGCGAGAACCACCTTCAGATTTGTTGCTTCTTTGTTACCAATAATCGGTTTGTCCCTCTTCACATTTCGCTCCCGAATCTCCAGAGCAAAATTGACGGGTAAGTCTCCCTTCAGCGGGACTGCCGGCGACGCCTGCAATTCACCTGATAAAGGCGAGCGGTCAAAAGTCTTCACGATGATTTGGGCCGACTCCACCGGCTTGAGAAAATCACTTTTTTCAAAAACCAGCAAGTGAACGGGAATCGAATCACCAGAAATCACTCCATGTCGATAGGATGGAAAAATTTCAAATTCTCGGGTGAAGACTACTTGTTCATCCGCAGACATCAATTCGAGCTCAGCAGTCATCTCACGAATCTCCACCTCGCCAACACGAATCACCGCATTCCAAACAAAACTCGAACCATTGGGATAATGAGTAAGCAGCGACTTGCGTGTATCGACGGATATTTCCTCTTCCAGATCGGCAACCGGAAAGGATACCGGCAAAGTCTTTTCAACCGGCGTCTTCGGATCGGCTTTCGGCCGTGAATCAGGCTTGGGCTTCTTGATCTGGTCGGAGTTTACGAC
>JAHDCN010000063.1:0-1838 GCA_020629815.1 Verrucomicrobiota bacterium | reverse complement strand
TCAGAAGAATCTCTCTCGCCTTGAGAAAACCACCACCCCAGGAGAAAGCCCGGCACAAGTAGAGCAAGGACCAAAGCAACTAGTTTTCCTTTTCCTGCGGAAATCTTCCTTTCTCTCAAATCGGACAACTCCCGAATGGCTTCCCGGTGATCGGGCTCCCTGGCAATCACACCTCGCAGCAACTCCTCCGCCCGCTTCTTGTCATCCTCATCTTTCGACTTCTGATAGGTTCGCGCATACGCACGCCCAAGCTCGAAACCGATCTCGCCATCCAGCGGAGCCCAAACTTTTGCCTGCTCCAGTTCGCAAATCACTTCTTTCCAGTTTTCCAGCTCAGCAAAATGCCCGGCGCGGGTTTTGTGATCCTTCACGTCCTGGCAAATCTCATCCCATTGCTCCGGGCTCAGACCATACTTCACTGCTAAATCCTTCAGATCAGATTGACCAATTTCCCGGCGAACCCCTGAATCCTTTCGGTTCAGTGCCTCCTCCAAAAAACGCTCCAGATCAGGGTAGTTCACTCCATCCATCAAAGGAAACCTACCCCCGCGAAACCGTTGGACAAGGCCCTTTGTTCTGCGCCACAATTGCAGCGCATGAAATCTTTCTGGAATTGGCTGTGCTCGATTAAGCGGGAACTGACTCTGACCATCGCCGTCCTTACCTTGTTTATCGCATTGCCTCTGTTACTGCGGATCATCGACCCCTCCGCCGCCACAGCTGATCTCGGCTTCCTGCACCTGATTGTGGTCGGCATTGGTCGTGCCGTGCTCATCGTGCTCGCCTTGTTTGCCATCATAAAAGCCGCTTTTCCTCTTTTCGAAAATTACATGGATGAGAAGAAGCTGAAAGAAGACTGGCAGGCCACTTCCCCGGCTCATCGGCTGATCATCTTCTTCGGCTTTATCTCTGTCCTGCTAGTCGTAATTACCCTCTGCGTCGTCTTGATCTAAACACGATCGGCTTCTGACTACTTCCTGTTTTCTCTCTCCCGATGTGGCGTCTTTTCATCATTGTTCTGCTATTTGTTGCCGCCATCATTGCGGAGTTCGCAGCCAATAATCCCTATGAGTTCGGGCAGATGATGCGCAAACTGCCACTGCCCGAAATGGAATGGAAGCTCCCAGGTCCTCTGCAAGATAAGATGCCTGCCTGGACTCAACCCGATCCCGGCGGGGCCCGTGAAAAAGTGCTCAATGTTGCCCGCAAAGAAATCGGCATTCGCGAGCGGACGGGACGCAACGATGGCGAGGTCGAAAAGTATATCCGCGCGGCCGGACTCGATCCCAAAAAGGGGCACCCCTACTGCGCAGCATTCATTTATTGGTGCGGCTGGAAAGCCGGTTACCCAAAACTGTTCCCCCGCTCAGCATGGAGCCCTGACTTTGTAAGCAATCCCAACTGGGCAAAAGGCAAAGGCTCAACACCTGAGCCGGGCGATGTCTTCGGCGTCTACTATCGAAGCAAAGGCCGGGTGGCTCACGCTGGATTTGTCGAGCGTCTGCGCGGAAAAAGTATCATTACCATCGAAGCCAACACTAGTAGCCGGGCCGCGATCGGCAGTGCCGCCGACCGTGAAGGCCAGGGAGTCTATCGAAAAGTTAGACCACTCAGCACGGTGTATGCGATCAAGAAATGGTACTAAACAATGGAAGAGCTAGCCCCTATTTTCGCGTTAACAGTTTCCCGCCGGCCCGAAGGATGGTTCGCCCTTCTTATCGCTATCGTTCTGATTCAGATCCTGGTTTGGATTATCGGACGATACAGCGTCGATACCGAAATTTGGCGAAGTGCCCCTGTTGCCTTCGTTTCCAATTCGGCCTGCCACGTCGCACTAG
>JAHDCN010000062.1 GCA_020629815.1 Verrucomicrobiota bacterium | reverse complement strand
AAGAGGAGTTGGACAAAGAGATCGAGGATACGGTCGAAGTGATTCGTGAAGTCACCGGACAGGAGCCCCGCTTTCTCAGACCTCCCTACGGAGCGATCAACGAAGAGTTGGCCCGCTACATCCGGGAGAAGCACTCGCTCATCGTTTTGCGCTGGGACAATGATAGTAACGATTGGCGTGGGGGAAGTCCCCAGGAGATCGCCGGACGGGTGATTCTCGATGCCCGGGACGGCGGCGTTGCCCTTCTTCACGACCGCGTCGAAGCGACGGCAGCAGCGACCTCCCTGATTATTCAGGGACTGCCTCAGCATGAATTTCTCACCATTGACGGACTCGTCCAAAAGGTGCCTCCCAACCAACCCTCAACCCTGACCATGAGCCAATGAAACTACGAACCTGCATCGGCGGGGTAGCCGCGTTGGTGATCTTCGGCAGCGTTGCTGTCGGATGCCTGAGAGTCAGAGCCATTCGTGACTTTGTCTTTCCCAAGGCGCCACCACTTCGGATGCCGCTGGTCGATTCCCGCTACACCGGAGAGGTCTTTCCTCACCGGGTGCACCCGGGAGATACGATCGACGAACTGGCCGCCTACTACGGCTGCCGCCGGGAGGACATCCTCCTCTACAACCCGGGAAAACGGGCAAACCCCGATCTCCTGGTCCCACTCGAAACTCTCCAAATCCCCCAAATCAAACAGACAAACCACAACCTCACACAAACGACAAGAAAATGAAAAAAACACTACTCGCAATCACACTCACCCTTCTGTTCAGCGCCAGTGCCTGGGCAGATTCCTTTTCCCATACGGTAAAGGGAGGGGAGAATCTCGGGCGTATCGGTTATCGCTACGGCGTCGCTCCGGAAGCGATCGCAAAAGCATCCGGCATCCGTATCACTGATATTATTTTTCCGGGGCAAAAGCTGACCATTCCGCGTAGCTACGCAGGTTTGGTTAATGGCAAGGTCAAGGTCCGCTCCGGAGATACCTGGAAGCACATCGCACTCCGGTTCGATGTGTGTCCCAGTGAGCTGGCGCGGAAGAACGGGCGCACCCTGTCTGACACACTCTACAAAGGAGAGTGGCTCCGTGTCTCTGGAACGCCAAAGCCGCGCGTTTCGAAGCCGCAGTCGACTGCGCCCGCTCCGGCACCGGTGGTAAAATTTCCGACTCCGGAGATTGCACCACAGAAGGAAGTCAAAGCTCCGGGAGCGCACAGCTACCCCGAGTCAGATCCGACATTCTTCCAGCGCATCCTGCCGCCGACGACACCGAAAGCCGCAGCCAAATGGGCCGAGTTCGAAGCCCGTCCTGGAGAGTCGATCGCCCGCATCGCCGCCGTTCTGGGCTGCGAGGTCAAAGACCTCGTGAAGTGGAACCCGGCTCTCGAAGGGCTGCCTTTTATCAAGCACAAACAAACCATTCGCTACCGCCTCGACGAGGTGGATCAGCACCAATCCTAACTGAAAAAACAAACAAGCAAATACCATGAAAACTCACACTAATGTATTCACCGCCCTTGCCCTGACTCTTGGCCTCGCAACCTCTCCGGTTGCGGGGGCAGAGCCCGGCCTGGAAAAGCGCATCGCCTTTCTCGATGACTTCACCGAGTTCCCGGCGCACACCGAGCTGTCCCTGCAGAAGCCGCACCTAGATGCTCTGATGCAGACGATTGCCGGCAAGACAGTCGCACTGGGGTATATCGCCGTCGCTGGTGATGCCTCGGAGCAACAGTTCGTCACGACTGTTCTCCCAGGCTTCAGCGGCAAGCGTCCGCAATCCAAAAGTCTGGAAGGCATGAAGCTGGAAGACTTGCTTCGCGAGAAAAAACGCCTGATGCAGGAAACGCTGAACTATCAGCATGGCTTCGAGCTCTGGAAAAAGAAGGCTCTGCAAAAGTCTACAGAATTCCAGGAAGCTCTGTTCCGGGAGCAGATTGAAACGCTCAATCAGTTCCAGACGAATGAGCAGAAGAAAGGCGGGGATTACCGTCGCTCTGATGTCGCAGGCAGCGTGCTGCGGGCTGCGGAGTTGTTTCGCAGTCCTGAATCCAGCCGCGATTACCTGGTGCTGGCCACTGATGGTGTCGATGTGCCCGAAGACCGGGCGTCTACGAGAACCGAAGGCTTCTCGGCTGTCGAACTGCCACCGCATGTGGTGCTGATCTTTGTCAGCAAAGCGAATCCGGAAAATCAGCCGTTGTTCCGCGATTTGCCCAACCCGAAACACAAACTCACCTCACTCGACGAAGTCGTTCCGTTCCTGCGCCAGCTGGAAGGGCGTCAAGTCACCCAAAACACAACCTCAAACCAATAAGAAACATGACTGAAAATATTGCAAACTTCCGCTCGATCGATGAGATCGAGCGCGAAGAGAAACAAAGACTGCGTGAAGAAAAGCAGCAGGCAAAAGTGGCAGCCGAAGAGGCTCAGCAGGAAGCCGCTTTGAAGAAAATCATCGATGCCAAGGTGCAGAAGTTCCACAGCATCACTGATGAACTTCCAAGAGTCGATCGGGCGATTGCCTGCTTCGATGCAGAAGAGAACGCCGAGCGTGCCGGCATGGTGCGCAAGAGCCTGACCTTCCTGAAAAAGCACAAGCGCGTGCAGTGGTTCCTGTATTCCGGTCTCGGGATTGTCACCCTGATGGAGGCCGCATTCGTGCTGCCGGAGATTGTCGAGGCGATCAACATGAACTTCAAAAACCTGTTTGGCTTTTTGCCGGCATCCTGGTTCGCGCCGGTGGCGTCTCTGCTTTTGCTGGGGCTCACCTCCTGGCTTGTCCTGGTGATTAAGAAGTTTGTGCGCTCCCCGATTACGATTCTTCGGGAGAAAGCCGGATTGATTGTCGATCCTTCCGATCCGCAGGCGATTGCCAAGGCGCGGACTCACCGTGATGAACTGCGCCGGGAGTTGGTGTTCGCGGTGGCGGTGATGGCGGTATTCCTTGGTATTATTGCCGGAGGCTTTCACTACAACCACCAGGTTGGATCCACCTACAACGAGCTGTTGATGGATTTGAAAGAAACCGAGAAAATGCTGAACACTACTCAGGATCCAGGCAGCATCTTCGGAGCGGCTCCTGCGGAAGCGTTGATCGGGCCATCGCCTTCGCCATTGGCAGGCGGAGAAGACCCTGCTCCACTTCGCGATCCGAAAGGGATGATTCTGTTCTTCCTCTGGGTCGCGCACCTGTCGCTGTTGTTGATTCCCGTCGACTACGATGCTGCGACAGATGCAAAGGAGAAGCTGGAGGAGGAAGGTGCGTCCACCGAGTCGTTGGCGTCACTTACCAATAAGCTTCACAATCTGGAGAAAGAGCAGGTTGCCTGCGCGCTGGAGATTCATCAGCACATTCAGACTCTGGAGCAAAAATATCAGGAGCGCATGATTGCGCATGTGCCACCCACAGTCGGCGACTTTTTGAATCGCCTTCACCAAAGCGATACCTATGCCGGAATCGCACGGGAGGGAAATGTGCCTGTGAGAGTGGTAGATGCCACACTGCTGCCTGACTAAGCGAGTAGGAGCAGAAACTGTCAGGAAACTGACAAGCGAAGCGCCTTCGGGGGAAACTCCGGAGGCGCTTTTTTTTGAAACACAAAAGAAGCGCTCCACCTATTGGAAAGGAGCAAACCGATCAGGCAATGGACAGCTGACTTCAATGGTTTCGCCACTGAGTGGATGCTCAAATATCAGTTGTTCCGCATGCAGCATGAGACGTGGCTGACCGATGGACTCTGCGATTCTGTCCATCTTCTCGACCTCTCCGTAGAGGTAGTCGCCGACGATTGGGAAGCCTCTCATGGATGCGTGTTTTCGAATCTGATGAAAGCGCCCTGATTTTGGAACTGCAGTCAGGATTGAAAAAGTATCACTGCCGATAGTGATGAGGTCGTTGCGTTTGAAATGAGTTTCCGCAGTTCGAAAATCATCATCATCGGACTTTTGCAATGGCTCCCGGGATGTCCATTCTTCAGGAGCTTCACCGCAGACAGCAGCCCGGTAAATTTTTTCAACGGCTTGCCGGTCGAACTGTTTTCGAAGATGCCCATCGATTCGGGTATCGAGGGAAAACAGCAGCGCGCCGGAAGTCGGACGGTCGAGTCGATGAATTGTGGAGACCCTTTGCCCGATTTGATCCCGGAGAACCTTCATCGCAATTTGATCCCGGGGTTCCGGTTCCCGCCCTGCATGCACCAGCATGCCGGCGGGCTTGTTCACGACTACGATCCACTGATCCTGAAAAAGGATTTCGAGAGGCATTTGCCAACTTTACTCACTTACCCATCGGCGCCAGCAAATCATCCAGCTCCTCATCGGAAAACGACAGCTTCTGTGGTGTGCCTTCGAGGATACCTTCGAACAGGGCACGCTTCTTTTGCTGCAACATCAGGATCTTCTCCTCGATGGTGCCTTCACTGATCAGCTTGTAGACAAACACCGGATTCTTCTGGCCAATGCGGTAAGCCCGGTCGGTGGCCTGAGCTTCCAGAGCAGGATTCCACCACGGGTCGTAGTGAATTACGGTATCAGCTTCGGTCAGGTTCAGACCAGTGCCGCCGGCGCGTAGGCTAATCAAAAAGATCGGCACCTTGCCGGACTGAAACTGGTCACACAAAGCGCCGCGGTCTTTTGAGCCACCGGTGAGGGTGATGTATTTCAGTTTCTCCTTATCCAGCTCCTTCTCGATCAGGCTGATCATGCGGGTGAACTGGGAAAAGATCAGGATCTTCCGGCCTTCGGCGACCATGGTGGGCAGCCAATCCATCAGCAGATCCATCTTCGCCGAGCGGCGTGCCTTTTGTGCCGAAGGCATTGAGCGGATCAGCTTCGGATGACAGCAAACCTGACGGAGTTTCATCAGTGCTTCGAGAACCACCAGCTTGGTCGCCTCGACGCCGCGTCGCTCGATTTCTTCGCGAACCTCCTTGCTGGCTCCAGCGCGAACTGCTTCGTAGATTTCCACCTGCCGCTTGGAAAGTTCGACCTTTTTCACGATCTCTGTTTTCGGCGGCAGATCCTTCGCCACCAGAGTTTTGACCCGTCTCAGCATCAGGGGGGCGACCCGCTCGGCCAGGCGCTTACGCAGACTCTCGTCGCGATGCTTCTCGATCGGATTGCGGAAGCAGCGGGTAAAGCTGTCCTCGGTGCCGAGGAATCCTGGCATCAGGAAATGGAACTGACTCCATAACTCACCGAGGTTGTTTTCAATCGGCGTCCCGGACAGAGCGAGGCGATGGCGTGCATCAATTCGGTAGGCGACCTTGGTCACTGCCGAAGTCGAATTCTTGATCGTGTGAGCTTCATCCAGCACGACGAAGTGAAACGGCTGATTGAGCAATTCCTCGGCATCGCGCAGCAGCAGGGGATACGAAGTGATCACCAGGTCACTGTAGCCCATCACCGGGAAATACTTCTTCCGCTGTGGCCCCATCAAAACCAGGATGGACATCGACGGCGCAAATTTTTTCACCTCTTTCTCCCAATTATAAACCACCGACTTGGGAGCGAGAATTAGACTGGGCAGATTGGCGCGCCCCTCTTTCTTTTCGGTAAAAAGATGGCAGAGAGTCTGGATTGTTTTCCCAAGGCCCATGTCATCCGCGAGGATTCCGCCGAGGCCCTGCTCGCGCAGAAACTGCAGCCACTCGAAGCCATCCTGTTGATAGGGACGCAGGGTGGCGAGAAATTCTTCTGGCGCCTCCGGATCGGCTTTCGGTTTCAGCTTTTCCAACTCCTCAGCATGTTCGCGCAAGCCTTGGGGGGCTTCGTTGACGATTTGCTCGTCTCCTTCGTAGCGGGTCAGCTGAGCAGCGCGAACTTTGTGGAGCTTCAGTGTGCCGTCTTCTGAGATGGGATGTTTGTCGAACAGCTCAACCAGCAAACTCAAAACCGTGTGCAGTCGCTCGGCGGGAACGGCGACAAACTTTCCGTCGTCCTCGAGTTGAACCGGGATCTTCTTCTCGGGAGGCAGAGTCTCAAAACTCTTCAGCGTAAAAGTGGCCGGCTTGCTCTCGAGATACTTGACCAGGCAGGGCAGGATGTTAACCCGCTGTCGACCGACCTGAATCCCGCATTCAAACTCGAACCAGTTGGTGCCGCGTTCCGGTTCATTGATCTCGCCATACCAATCACTTGAATCGACCACGTGAACCCCGAACTGATCGGTGATACAAACGTCGCATCCCAGCTCTTCCAGTTCGCCGAGACGATTGGAAACAAAGTCGGCCCAGAACATTTCCTGAATCGCCTTGCGGTCGGAGCGGTAGGCAAAGCAATCGCGCGCGGAGGGATCGAGTTCGTCCCAGGGATAAATTTCCGACAGCCGGACCAGCCCCATTTCACGCAGTCGCTCCTCCACCTTTGGATCGATTCCGTCGAGCTTGGCAAGGTGCATGTTTTCCAGCACTTCACGCGCCTGGGTGTCGTCCCAGTGCAGGATTCCGGCACGAACGTCAGTGGAAAACAGCATCACGCGTGCGCCGATACTGCCAATACCAAAATCGCTGTCTTTATCAGCAACACCTTTGTCGATCATCGCCGCCATCAGCAGAGCCGCCACGGCCTCTTTCTGATCACAGCCGTCGATCTTCCACTGGTCGTTTTGGTCCAGATTTACGACCAGACTGACTTCGTCTGGTTTGGCCTGACTCTCGTTATCGACCTGACCGAAAATCCCGGCGAAACGGCCCTGCACATTCGCCGTCACGATGCGCACCTTGTCGTTGCGTGCCATCCACAGCGCTTTCTTCAGCTGGGCGACTTCAAAGATTTCCCCGGAAAACGGAGGCGCGCCAAAATCAATCAAACCCAAAACGCCACCCTGCGATTGACCTCCATCACGTTTTGATGAAGGCTCTTCTGCGTCGTCGGAAATCCGCGCCGGTTGCTCTGGGGAAACCGCACGTTTTCCAGAGGTCTGAGTGGTTTTTTCGTGCAAAGGAAGAGGAAAGTTGAGTGATCCTATTATTCCAAACTTTGATAGAAATTCAAGAAGTGCGAACCACTTTTTTGAATCACAATCGAGACTTGGAATTCGCTAAATTCCCCATACCTTGGTTTGCATGAAAGACAAACCCTTTCCGGCACTGATGACCAAATCAGCTGCCCTGCTTGGGGGAGTTTTGTTAACCCTCTCCTCCTGCACTACCCCACCTGACCTCGGCAAACCTCTGCCCAATCCAATTCCTATCGATCTGGAGCCACGTGCTCAGGGACGAGACAAAGATTTTATCGGTTTGTCTATGGGGCAGGCTTCTTCACTGGCCGGAAGCCGCGGATTAAAAGTTCGCGTGGTTGTGAAGGATGGAGAGCATTTTCCAGTCACGATGGACTACCGCACCGACCGGGTGAACTTCCACATCCAAAGAGATCGGGTGATTAAGGCGACTCGGGGATAGAATTCCGCGCCGAAACAGACTGACCTGCTTCTCAGACAGTATAATTTTTTGCCGGAGAGCAAAATTTTAGACTTTTTACGCAAAGGTTTGCGAAAAAGCGGCAAAAAGGCTTGATTTTTATTAGGAATTGTTAATAATTCTATAATCTTAAGAATCAGATCGTTCTTTTAGAAAAAACTATTAGATGAAGTGTCCACGTTGCCAGCGCCCGGTTGATCAGGAAGCGGATAGTTGCTATTCCTGCGGATATTCCGCATTCGATGCGATGAAGCAGTATGGTGATAATTACGTTCGCATGTCGCGGGTTCATGATGCAGCGCATTGCCTCAGAGTTAAGGATCGCGAAAGACTCAACGAAGTGGTCGATCAGCTGGAATTGAGATTTCCGCAAATTTTGTTCTGCGTGTATCTGGGGGCATTGCCTGATTCGATCTCGATCAGTGAGTTAGGGTTTTGGCTCTTGAATCACAGTCAGGTGAAAGGGGCAGAGTACGCGCGCCCTAACGACAATGCAGTTCTTTTAGTTTTGGACGTCAATTCCAAGCAGGCTGGTCTTTCCCTCGGTTACTTCACAGAGATGCTGATCTCCGAAGAAGATGCGTATCGCTGTCTCATGGCAGCCCGTCCCGGTTTGATCAATCAGGAATACGGGTCAGCTATTGCTACCGTGTTCGGGAAAGTGGGCAGGATTCTCGGAAAGAAAGCCAGAAAGTTACGTGGCTTGTCGCCGGATGAATTGAAAGATCAGTTTTCTTCTCCGGGCATTCAAATCATGGAGGGTTCTGCGGCGTGATCCTGAGTCTTCCCATTGCTTCCAGATGAAATTGTTTCGTTATCTAGTGATTTTTTCTCTTCTGCCGGGGCTGGCTGTGGCTGCTCCGAAAGTTGATTTGCCGGAGTGGAAGTCAGGGGCTGATTCAGACAATTACTATCTCGGTGGTGGCTTGTGGCCAAAAGGCCTGATTGCTGATAATCCGGAGAACCCGATAGCGAAACCTGACAGTTTGCTGGCGGAAGGCGTGGAATCCACCCAGAAGACCCGCGGACCCAAAGATGCGGTGATTACTGAGAAAGGAATCGCTGCGACTTCGGTATCCAATCCCGACGCAGGGGAGGGGGCTGCATCGAAAGAGCCGGTATTCTACGGGCCTGAGCAATCTGGAAATTTAATTTCGCCCGATGCTATTGAAGATACTACTTATGTGCCTCCTCAGCAGTTGCAGGCAGAGGCTGCAGCAGCGCAAAACGGCCAACTTTCCACATCGAATCAGCTTCAGATTCCCGGCACGCCGGAACCGCTTCCAGAGGAGTCAATTGTGCATCAGCTTCCACCAATCGAAGGTGAACTTGCGAACGAGTTCTTCGCTCATGCGCCTGTCGATTTTCTCGTGGATCCGCAGCGGCTTTTGACTGAACAGAAGTCGAATGATCTTCGGCGGTTTCTGGAATTCCATGCAGACGAAGCAGAGTTTCACATCTATGCCTTTGTTCTCGGCGAGTCTCAGAAAGTGCCTTCAAACATTAATTTAGAGGAGCTTCATAACGAGTGGTTTGGGGAGAACCCAACGGTGTTGATCGTTTACCATCAAGAGAAGCCGCAGACGACGAAGTTTGTTTATAACGAAGGAATCCAAAAGCTCCTTCCGAAGTCGGTGTTTGACCGGATTGCTCAGAATGTTCTGCGTGAAGGAGGGTCCACCGAAGATGGCTCTGACCAAATTGAAAAAATGTCTCTGGAGCTGAGCATACAGCTCTACTGGTTGGCAAGGTTGGCGGAGCGCCAACTGGAGCTGAAGGAAAAAGAAGCTGCGATGGCTGCGGCGAAAGGGGAAGCCGCCAAAAATGAAGATGCTCCAGCTGTGGAATCTGCTGCAGTAGTAGAGGCCTTGCGGGAAAACGACAAGAGTTCGCCCGTGGTGATCATTGAGAGTTCTCAAGGCGAGAAGCGGGTTCCTTTCCGGATTGTTTTGACCATCCTTGCTGGAACAGTCGCCTTGATGCTTTTAGTGACGATTGGCTGGCTGGCTCTTTGGTGGTGGCGACGCGACAGTATCAATGGCAAGCCTATGCTGTTTCCTGATTGTGAGGTGGCTCACCGACTTGGCGGCACCTACTCCGGCGGAGGTTTTGTCGGAATGTCCTTTGAAGTCGGCGACAACTGATTCACAGGGTTCGTGAACAAGGAGCCAAACGACTGTTCACGAGCTGATCGGAATTCCTCAAGTCCGATACGAATATTCTCCGGATCTTTTCGTAACCGGAACGAACCAAACAGTCGATCCCAGACCGAAAACATCGAAGTGTAATTGGAGTTGGTTTCCACAACCTGGTCTGAGTGGTGAACTTTGTGCATATCCGGCGAGGTGAAAAACACTCGGATGAAGCGGTCCAGATAATTCGGTAGTTTGACGTTGGCGTGCTGTAGTTGAACCAGTGGAAACATCAACACCTCATAGAGTGCCAGTTGCCAGAGCTGTGCTCCGAAAAGGATAATCAAAGGAATCCGCAGCAAAGAGGAAATCGTGATCTCCCCGAGATGAAATCTGCTCGCCGTGGTGACATCCATTTTTGTATCCGAGTGATGTACCCGGTGAAAGCGCCAGAGAAAGGGAACGACATGACACATCCGGTGCCACCAGTAGGTCCAGATATCAAAAAGCAGGATTGCGATCAGAGTTTCCGCCAACACGGGAAGATCCAAC
This sequence comes from Verrucomicrobiota bacterium, assembly GCA_020629815.1. GTDB lineage: Bacteria > Verrucomicrobiota > Verrucomicrobiia > Verrucomicrobiales > DEV007 > Arctic95D-9. Next base: position 1,663 of record JAHDCN010000062.1, on the reverse strand, counting down.
CAGTTGAGTAGCCCGAAATTCTGTTCAGCTGCGAAGTTTCCTGCAGATAACCAAAGTGCCGTAAATATCAGCCCAACAACGAGTGCGTTGATCGCCCAGATTCCCATATTCACGAGCCCGTGAAGGCTGCGTGATTTGAAATCGCGTCCGAAGAAACCAAAGAACGGATGAATCGTTTCCCACAGCAAAAGCAGCATCAGAACGCTCATCACGATCCAGGTGCGGTTGGCTTCGACCTGGAGAAAAAGCTCGGGCATGATAACGAGTAGCGTTCACAGGAGGACTCGCAATGACCAATTAAGAACAACACCAAAAAAGCAGACGGAACCCCGTCTGCTCTCTTGTTTGTTTTGTTGTTGTGCCGAAAGGCAGGAGGTTATTGGCGAATAAATTTTTCGCACTGCCCGACCCAGTCGTCGCGGCGAATTCGGTCAGGAAAGCTGAGTTGCTGCTGGAATTCGTCGATCGCGTCGTCCGGCCAGTTGGCGATCTGCTTGAAGCGATAGACACCAAAGTCGTGTAGCTTCTTCTCCAGCACAGGTCCCACACCCCAGATATCCTGGAGATTGTCCTGAACCGCTGGCGCTGACTTGTAGACGATTCCAAATGGCTCGCGCACCTCAACATCTTCGCCGGCAAACTCAGAGCCGATGATGTCATCGAGATCTTCTTTGGAGACACGGGCTGCTCCGGGATTCAGGCAACGACTGTCAGGCGCGAGTTCCTCTGCTTGCCGAACCCATTCATCACGCTGGATCCGACCGGGGAAGGAAATCAGCTTGTTGAATGACCAGACATTGTAGTCGTTCCAGTCAGCGATTTGCTGGAAACGGTAGATGCCTTCTTCGTTCAGCTTTTTCTCCAGCACTTTGCCGACGCCGCTGATCAAAGTCAGATCATCTGCGCAACCAGCTGCTCCGGTAAAAATGACACCGAGCTTGTTATCGACTCGGATCTCCTCTTCGGGATATTTGATGTCGAAGCCCTCATAATCATCGTCGGAGGGAAGGTCCGGCTCCGGTTCTTCCTGTGCATTGGCTCTTTCCTCTTCCTGAGCAGCCAGTCGTTTTGCCTGCGGAATCCATTCTTCGCGTTCGATGCGTCCGGGGAATTCGAGGTGTTCGCCAAATTCGTTCACGTTGTTGTCATCCCAGTTGGCAATCTGCTTGAAGCGATAGACACCCTCGTCATTCAGGCGACCTTCGATCACTCCGCCAACTCCTTTGATTTCAGTCAGGTCATCCACCTCACCCGGCTTGGCAGTGTAGAGAACACCAAAGCGGTTATCGGCTTTCACTGATTCTCCGGAGAAAGAAGAGGAAGATGCGAGCGCATCGTAATCAACCGAGGCTCCTCCGCCCCCGGAAGCGCTTCCGCTACCTCCAGCAGCCGAAGCACCGAGCGAGTTGATATCCGTATCCAGATTGCGCGCGGAAAACCAGCGGTCCACTTTTGCTTTCTCGCCATCGCTCATAGCGGAAAAGGCAGCGCTGTTCGGATAGCCAAGTCGACTCAGCTCATCCGCGTCACCACCACTGATACCATCGATATCTCCGCGAGCGGCACTGCCGGAAAAGTATCCTTTGCGATCCGCGTCTGCATCCAGCCCCGCGGCCTCACGGTAGAGTTCCCGTTCTGCCAGAATCCAGTCCTGATCCTGATC
>JAHDCN010000548.1 GCA_020629815.1 Verrucomicrobiota bacterium | reverse complement strand
CTGCCGTCCATGTTTCCATAGCCATCGTTCTGGTCGGAGACATTCATGTTCAGCGCATCGACGGCGTTCATCAGTGGTTCGGATCCGATCAAGTAATCGTAAAACTGGCTGACAGCCCAGCCGCCGGTTCCCTGCAATCCTTCCCGGGTATCACACGCCTGGCAGGGAGAGCATCCACTGGTGGAAACAATTACCGGGGTTTTCGGTTCTGCATCGTATACCGACCGGACGGCCAACGCCCCTTTCAGCAGGATCTCCTCGACCATAAAATCCATGTCGGCTCCCTTCATCAGGCCCTGAAGATTGGCTTCGTGAGAAAGCTGGTAGGCATGCACCCGCCCTTTGAAATGGGTTGCGATGCGCCGAATGAATTTTTCAAACAACCCGTCTTTCGGTTTGTAGCCTCCCGATTCACCGGATTCGGTTGCCCAGCCCGGAGCGTGGAAAAATACGAACTCGACTTTTTGTCCGCGCGCAATGCAGTCATTTACCGCCGTGTCGATCACCTGCAATCCTGGCGACATATTCTTCTGATAATCGCGGTGTTTCTCGGTCGGTTCGGCCGCGGCCCAGCTCACCCAGAATTGCACATAACTGCTGTCGTTGGCCAAAATCGGGCGCTTCGAATCATACGCATTGTTCTCCGGTCTTCCGGCAAAAGGCTGCCAGCGCACGCCGACATGCATGTGATCAGGGGTCCACGTGTAGTTATCTGCGGAACCTTTTTCACGGGCTCGGTCGAGCAGGTTGTAAACCGGCGTCGGCGTCGCGGTTTCGGCTGCGCCGATCGAGAATACCAGGGAGAACAAGCAAACAGGAAGGAATCGTTTCAGCAAAGAGATCATAAATCGAGGAGTTGCTGTAACGAGGTAACGCGCAATGACTTCGAATCCAACGGCAAAAACCGTTTGGGTATAGCTTTTGCGATTCCTGTATTACAGCTCCCGCAGCTCGAGATCCGGTTTTGCATAGGATAGTCGGGCCAGCTTTTTCAGTGCGAAGTAGCCATCCAGACCGGAGCCAGCCAACGTGCCCGCAGCCTCCAGATCGATGTTGCCGTCGTCCTCGATGAAGGTTTCATCAAGGAAAACATCACTGACTTCACCGAGAATCAGAACCGTCCCATTGGCGGAAATCTCAATCCGATCGACCAGGCGAAGGTGAATTTGGACCGGAGATTCCGCAACAAAAGGCGGGGTGATCCCGTCTCGAATCTCCGGCGTTAGTCCGACGGCTTCAAACTCGGAAACTTCGCGAGGATAACGCGCAGAGGTTTGGTGAGCCTGATAGAAAAATGACTCAGCTACGTGGTTCAAAGTGTAGCTGCCAGTCTCGATGATATTCGACAAAGTATGACGGTCCACCGCATCGGGGCGCGATACATAGCCGAGCAGCGGAGGAGCGGAGCCAAAGTGGGTGACGGTGCTGACGATGGAGAGATTCTGCTGGCCAGCTCCGTTAACCGTGCCCACGAGGTTGAGCGATTTGCAGCCGGGCAGTGAGTTGATGAACTTTACCCGAAAGCGCTTTTCCATCGCTTCGATTTGATCTCTGGAGAGGTGTTTCATTTGGTCAGTTGTTTTTGAACTTTCTTCCAAAACCCGAAGAACCCGGCCTTCGCGAGAGGAAAAATCCGGGCATCTTCGGGTCTTCGTAATCCTGTGAGTACGATTCCCTTTCTCTGAAGCTTCGGTTTCGCTCTCAGCCAAACATCCAAAGCGGGCCCGACGAATGGTCGCAGGCACACGATTTCATCCAATTGGTTTTCTTCTGCCCACCGAAGTAGATCGGTTTCTATGTCCTGCCCAGTGCTGCTCGAAGCTTCCGGCCAAATCGCCGAGGCTCGTGCATGCGCATCCTGCATCAC
>JAHDCN010000547.1 GCA_020629815.1 Verrucomicrobiota bacterium | reverse complement strand
AGCCACTTCTGCCGCAGTCAGCTGTGCCTGATCACCGATCCTGTTCATTGGTCGAAATTTCACATCGTTCGTTGCGGGGTCGATATCGACACCTTTCATCCGGTCTTGCGCAAGCAACCTGCAGATACACCTTCGATCCTTTGTGTTGGTCGACTGGTTTCCGCAAAGGGTCAGGAGGTGCTTGTCCAAGCAGCGAAACAGCTCAAAGAACAGGGTCACGATTTCCAGATCACTTTTGTCGGCACAGGCCCGGATGAGAAAAGCCTTCAGGAGTCGGCACGCTCTTTGGACCTCGATCAGCAGGTTTGCTTCACTGGAGGGCTGCCGCCCCGCGAAGTCCGCAGTCATTTTCAGCAAGCTGATCTATTCGTGCTGCCGAGTTTCGCCGAAGGGGTCCCGGTTGTGCTGATGGAGGCCATGGCATTCGGCATTCCAGTTATCTCGACACCTATCGCAGGAATTCCTGAACTGATCGAACACGGTACGAGTGGCGAACTCGTGCCTCCCGGGTGCGTTGAGTCCCTTGCCAACTCAATCGGCAGTTTCCTTTCTTCAAAAGACCGCTGGGAACAGCGCGGAGCCGAAGGTCGCAACACCGTTGCGCGCCTGTATAACAAAGCAGCCAATGGTCAGGAAATGACCACGCTGTTGGTCTCTCAACTTTCCACCGAATCATGATTGCCACTCTCGATAACCGGAAAAACCACACGGCTTCGAAGCCAAAAACAGAGACACCGAATCTCACCTTCGTAGCCTGTGTCGAATCAGGTCCGCTGGAGCGCCAAACCATTCAGCTGGCGGAATCGATCCGTACTTGGGGAGGTCGGTTTTCCAAATGTCCGATTCTTGCCGTTACTCCTCGCAAGGGATTCGGATTGCAAAAGAAAACCCGGGCGGCGTTCGACCGTTTGCAGGTGACCCACCATGCATTCAACGGGGTCCACAACGCGCCTTGGTACAACCCCATGAACAAACCAGCCGCCCTGACAGCGGCGGAGAGTTTGGCATCCACTGAGATGATCACCTGGATGGACTCAGACACCTTGGTCATTCGGGAGCCGAACGAACTGGAGCTACAGAACGACGAAGACTTTACCGCCATGCCCGGCAGCTACCGTTTTGATATCGCCTCCACGGAAAGAAATGAACACGAAAGCTTCTGGAACATGTGCCTGAAACGCCACGGCATTGATCCCGCTTTGTTTCCGTCGATTCCGGCCCAACCCGGAGAGCAGGGACAGATTCGGATGTATTGGCAGGGCGGTGCCTTTTCCTATCGCCGTAGCCTCAGACTCGGCAAAGAGCACTTCGCGCTGAGCAAGAAGCAGGTCGATCTGCAGACGGCATCGGAACATTCAGGTGCTTATTTTACCGAACAGATTGGTTTGGCTCTGGCGGTATTCCGCAAGTCGATGCGCTACCGCGTGCTTCCCGCTTCTCACAATTTTGCAATCAACGCTCTCGCTGAAACCTCGGAGAAACAAATCACTCCGGAAGAGATCAAACAGGCTGCGATCATTCATTACTTCGGTTCACTTTGGCCGGGTGAGTTTGCGTCATTTGTAAAGCACTTCGAACGCATTCGCCCCGACGTCGCCAAGTGGCTGCATCACTACGGCCCTCTGCAGGATGATCGACCCGTCGTCACTCGCTTGCTGTCGCGGTGGAAGCGTCACTCCCGGGTCAAGCAGGCTGCTCACTACCTCGAGACCTGCGAAACCTTCTGAGACACTGGAAAGGAACAACGAAACAATGGACACACCACTCTACATTCTTACCGGCCTTGCCCTGATTCCCGCAGCCTATTTGTTGATCATTGCGATTGCTGCGCTTTTGGCCCGGCTGCGTCGCCCTGCTAACACCGATCCTGAA
>JAHDCN010000061.1 GCA_020629815.1 Verrucomicrobiota bacterium | reverse complement strand
AAAAGTTCTCCCCGTGAATCAATTTTTCTCCATGATTCCGGCGGGTGTCAGGCAGGGTTTCCAGATAGGCGTTGCCGCTGGCTCCCTCGACATGCGCCGGATCGGCATCCGGTGAAATCTCGGGTGCAGATTTTGAGGAAGTGAGTTTCCACTCGCGGGTGGCTGTTACCGTTTGCTTGAAAAAATGTTCGGCCTCGACGGCGAGGATTCCGTCTTTTTCGGCAAACACCAGATCTTTCCCGGCAATAGGATTTCCCTGAGCTTGTGCCGAGAAAAACAAAATCAAAACTGTTCCCAAGATCAACTTCATGGAAACGTTCTATCTACTGTGAGAGCGTTCGTAAATCTTTCCGTCGTAATTATTGCGTGGATCACCAGCTTGTCGGCTCAAGATGTCCGGGAAGTGACTCCTCTGATTGCAAAGCCGGTGCTGAAGAAGCCGGATTTGGTTTACATCTACATTCACGGATTTTTGGAGCATGGAGCGACGACCGACTTCGAGGATGAAATGCGCGATTTCGTTCGCGATTGGGACAACGACTTGCAGGTAAAAACCTATCGCTGGGACAACGAAAAACTTGATCCGGAAAAAGTGGTCGCGCAGTGGACCGAGGCGAAAGAAAAAGTGCAGGCGAAGGCGCCGGACTTTTTGCGTGAGGTGATCCAGAAATACGAAACCGAGCAGACTCCTTATGTGCTGATTGGCTACAGCCTGGGAACTCGATTGGTCGCTACTGCTTTGAAACAAAATTCCGAGCCGATGGAGTATTTGAAAGGGATTTACTTTCTGGGCTCGGCTCTGCCTGCCGATTATTCCTTTGAAGGCATATCGCTGCCAGAGGGGCTTCGGATTCAGAGCTACTACTCTGACAAGTTCGACACTGTTTTGAAACAGATCTACTACCTGGCAGAAGGCGAGCGTGCAGGTGGGGAAATTGGTTTCGCTGACACGCGCATTTTGGACAACTTCCGAACTGCCTGTCATCACGTGCACCTAGGTGGTCCGGTGAAGCGTGATTATTCGACGCTGGCTTCGGCGATTGGCTGGATGACGCTGCGCAACCAGGGTATCACCCGGGCGGCTTCGAAGAAATCGGTGTTTCAGCTCGAGGTTCCAGTTGGGTCCGGAGAAATTCATTGGAATGAGATCACCCAGTTTCGGGACCAGAAAATACTGATCGAACAAAACTCCAACGCCGACTTCTTTCGCGGTGTGCGAATCGCTCCAGATGGAAAACGCACCAGTCTCGGGGTCAGCCGCAACCTGCACCGGTTGCTCGATGAGTTGAAACTCCCAGCGAAACGGGCCGAAAAAACGGCTGAGTCAACAGGGTTTGGTCAGTGACCCAACAGGGTTAAGTCATCGAGGTAACAGGGTTAGGTCTCGAAAATGGGTGACGGGTACTCCTGCCCGTCATTGTGATTCGCGGGCAGGAGTGCCCGCTACCCCGGCTTAGGATTTCCGTTTACCCAATGCCGAATCGACCCCGAATTTTCCGGCGCCGATGGCGGCGATGAAGATTAGCGGCACCAGATATAGAAGCGGCTTCTCATAGTGGCTGAAGCCGCTGCCCTTTTCTGAAAGTGGCGGCACGAAATGCGCGTAGGTGGCCACAAGCATGGTGATCCCGGCGATCATGGCTGCCGGTCTGGTCAGCAGGCCAATCAAAATCAAGGCACCGCAGATGACTTCTCCAAAACCAGCGAGCCAGGCAAACATACCCGGAGCCGGAAACTTCAGCGCAGTGATCAGCCCGACAAATCCTTCGCTGGGAGGAAACTTGTTTACGATACCGTGCTTGAGCAGCCCGAAGCCGATGAACACACGCAACAAAGCGTAGGTCCACTGGCCGCAATTGGAGTGAAAAGAGCAGGCGCCAAACAGGATTTCTTTCAAAAATTTCATCACTGAAATGATGATTCGGAATAGCTTCAGAGGTCAATACCCGAGTCCTCCGCAATTCTCAGATTCTCAAAATTATAAAAAACACCCAGAAAAAGTAAAATTTTAGTATTTGTAAATAATCTGGAAATACGTAATATATGATATGTCATCCGCAGAAAACTCCGTTTCTTTCACGAATCATCGTGAGTCCTCAAAACCGCGGATTCGGTTTGGTTATGCGGCAAAGTCGAAAGTAGCTCGTCACCATGGGATTCCAAGCGAGCGCAAATGGGGACTGCTGCAGGAAGGCAACGAACTGGTCTCAACCAGCAACGAAGCTCTGCTGATCGGTCCGATGGATCGCTACGATGTCGGGGGACTGCTGATTCCGCATGTGGTATCACGGGTTCTCAATCTTTCTGCTTTTCGATGCACAGGTCTGGTTTCGGCTGATTTTGGTGAAGAGGGAGGCTACCCGGTTCGCAATTATGGAGAAAGTGCGATTGAGATGGTCGGTCGCCAGCTGCAGCTCATCCACACGGGTGGAGATACGTTGGGCAGGGGATTGATCTCAGGCTATGCGGAGGCCGCGCAAGGCGAAGAGGCAGAGCGTTTTGCCAGCCTGATGCAGATTGCGGAACCTGCGGAGCTGAATCGATACGTTCGCCGCCGCACCGGTCAGATTGATGATTTCTCCTATCTGCTGTCAGCAGAAGGGCAGTTTTTCGGATCACAATCCTGTTTCCACTCCGTGGGTTTGTCCGATCCATCAACGCTGACCGAAGAGATGCGTCAGCGTTTGTTGAGTGTGTTGGCAAAGTCCTCTTTTGTCGGAATTCGAGATGCGAACGGTGCCGAGTATCTGGAAGGGCAGGGGATCGCTGTCACTCGTATGCCATGCAGCTTGAGCGTGCTTCCGCGAGTGTGCAAAACGTCGCTTCACGAGGCAGCGGAGTCTTCCATCTTAAAAGAGGTGAAGTCCCGTTTTCCCAATGGATGGCTGACGGTTGAAGTGAACCGTTTGGATCTGGCTGATTTCGACCGCCTGGTCGTGGCACTGGGATCGGTGGCGGAAAAATTTCGGATCGGATTGGTTTTCGTCGGTGGAGACGGAGACGATCTGGTGAAGGAGAAGAATGAATTGCAGCGCTGGGTCTCGGCATTCCGCGATCAAAAAGCAATGGCGGTGGTCTCTCGCAATATTTGGCAGAGGGCATCGCTGGTGCTGATGTCGCGGATGTTGGTCACGGATCGCCTAAACAGCCGTATCCTCGCGATGGCAGGAGGCATTCCCCGAATTCAATTGCCGGGTATCGATATTGAAACTGAGTCTTACCTGAAGCTATGGGAGCACAATGAGGTTTCGTGGTGCTTGAATGAAAATATGTCCGAGGACTGGTCGGACGTGCTTCGGGCAGCATTCAAAACCAATCCATCTCTGCTCAAGCAACAGGCTCAATCGATTCAAGATTCTTATTTCTCCGCTCTGGATAAAATGTGTCGGGAAACCGGGCTGACAGCGAAATTGCTGAGACCGGGTACCACACGCTCTGACAATGCCCGCCATGTCGAGGCGCATCAGGCATCTCGCGATGTGGCCGACGAATGGATGAACGATTCCGAAAGTCGAGCGACGTTTCAGCGCGTTGGCAAACGTCGGCGCTGGACCGGGAGCGGCCGCAAGCGTGCGATGGTGCAACGCGCTCTGTCCCGAAGCTTGAACAAAAAGAAAGTGAACTCCTAGTGGTCGGACAAGCCTAAATTGACGGATGGCTTGCCGGTCTTTTTCCACGCACCCTTCGTTGCTCGTCGGTTGGCTATCAACCAATAGCCAAATTCCTCGCGTCTCGATTGCGCAGAAAAGTCCTCGTCAATTCACCACCTCTTTAGACTTGTCCGACCACTAGTAGCGCGCTTTTCTCGGCGCAGACGGTGGAGTGAAATTTTCAAAGTGATCGCAAATCGCATCGACCATAGACAGGGCGACGGCTTTGCGAGCCAGTGGCCGCGTTTCTTCACTCAGTAGCCAGGATTCAACACGCGGGTTATCGATAAACTCGATCTCGATCAGGTTCATCACTGCCTGATACAAGTGTGAGTCCTGCCTCGCGTATCCCAGCATTCGCAGTCCGTCTTTGAAAAATCCGCCATCGCCTTTGCTGTCGCCGTGCACGTAGCGATTCTCCGGGTCACCACCGAATGGCTCGAGCGCACCTGCCACTGCATCGGCGAGCTGGTGGGCAAAAGCCCGGTCTTCTTTTGCGTAGGGGTTATTGAAATTTACGTATTCCCAATACGGGTGCTTTTCAGAAGAGATAAACACTTTGGTTCCATGTGCCCGGTGACTGCCGGAGGCATTGAAGTGCAGGCTGATAAACACATCGGCGCTTTGCTGAACGGCCACAGCAGCGCGGGACAGTGCGCTCATGTGCTTGTCTTCGTAGCGGGTCAGAACGACTTTGATATTCAGCCCTTTTGCCCGGGCGCTGGCTTCAAAAGCTTTCTTAATTTCCAGCGCATATTCGAGGGTAAGGTCCTTCTCCAGAATCCCTTTCTTTGGCGATTTGGTGTTGTTCCAGGAAGATCCATCACCTCTCTGGGTACCATCAGTTTTTCCAGGAATGTAACGACCGCCGTGGCCGGGGTCGAGAACGACTACACGCGGCTCGGGAGCCTTCTCCTGTGCCAGGGCAATGAGACAGGAAACGCTGAAAATAGCCGCTGCTGCGGCAATCAGTGACGATTGAATTTTCATGGGAGGAGCTGGAATGTGCCACTATTTCGGCGCAATTCCAGCCCCATAAAGCTCGACTGCACCAACTCCCTTGCCATACAGGTGCTTGCCCTGACGTGCTGCTTTCAAGGCTTCCGGTGTATCGACAGCTGCGCCCGGATCATCTTCCGTTTTCAGCCAATCATCGAGAGCTTTGCTCATGCGCGCTTGCACCTCTGCATGTTCCGGCTGCCCGGCGAGGTTGTTCATTTCGTAGCTGTCGAGCTGAGACTGGTACAGTTGCTCAGCCGGGCGACGCATGTAGCGCTTCACCAATTCGTAGGTTTTCTGCTGAGTGAGCGGATCGGCGCCCACCCAGGTCGCCCAGTAAGGATTGTTCAAGCGGCCGCCACCCATCAGATGTTTTTCGATGTAGAGCTCATCCGGTTTCAAATTACGAATGTAGCGATAGGTCCCGTCAGAAATCGAGCGAATCGGATAGCTTGGACCTTCGGGAAGATTGTTGTGAATACCGTAGACGTACTTGCGGTGTTTGGTGGTCTTGCCGGTCAAAACTCCATCGAAACTGGTGCCATCGAAACGGTTTCTCGTATTGCCTCCGGCGAGATTGACTAAAGTCGGAGCGACGTCAGCATACTGAACCAATGCATCAGTTCGCTGTCCGGGCGCAATCGTCTCCGGCCAGGAAGCAATCAGTGCGGTGTGCAGGCCGGTGTTCCAGTTGGTCCATTTGCAGCCGGGAAATTGCGAGCCTTGTTCGGTGGTGAACAGCACCAGTGTCTCGTCCTCTTTCCCAGACTCTGCGAGAGCACCCATGATGTCCCCGACCTGGCTGTCCATGTAGGTGACTTCGGCCAGATAGTTCGAGAAATGTTCCCGTGAAGCGGGAGTGTCGGCAATGTTGGGGGGAAGCTTGATTCGTTTCGGAGGATACTTCGACGCATCACCCATGACCCACGGCACGTGAGGCTCCACCAAAGCAACTATCAGGCAAAATGGTGAGTCTGCCTTTTTCATGTATTCAGAAATCCCGGTCAAAGTGTGTGCCTCGGTCGGGTCTCGTACGCAGCTTTTGTCAAAGCCGGCGACTTCGTCGAATGGAAACGCTGCTGCTGGTTTCACATGGCCTTTACCGGCAAGGCCCACCCGATACCCAAGCGGACGTAGCAGGTGAGGCAGGCTTTTCACATCGGGGCGACTGGCCGAGTGATTCCAGGCGCAGCCATTGCTCATTGGATACAGGCCGGTATACAACTCGGCCCGGCAGGGCTGGCACATTGCTTCTGCTAAGTAAGCTTGATTGAACACCAAACCCTTGGAGGCCAGTTCATCGATGTGAGGGGTTTTGGCATTGGCGCCTCCGTAGAGCGGTAGGTCATTGTAGGTGCAATCGTCAGCCACAATCAGGAGGAAATTTGGCTTTGCATCAACAAGCCCAGTCATCAATCCCAGGGCTGCGATCCAACAGGCGAGGTGTCTTTTCATGGCAGAGAGTATGGCAAAAGCACTCGCTGCTGTATAGGACCGCTTGGGATTCTTTTTGTAAAAGTGCGTCGTCTTCAGTGATTCAATGCGGAACCTTGCATGGCCGATTACCCTGCTGTTTGGTGAAACCGCGATATGCACGAAAACGAATTTATCGAAACCTTTCCCGCGCTTTCAGATTTACCGGGTTTGACCCACGGATTTATCCTCCGCAATCCGGCGATCGATGTGAAGACAGATCGCGACACGGCGCTTTCCCGATTGCAGAGCCATTATCATGAATGTGTGAATGCGATGGGAATCTCTCTGGAAAGTCTCGCCACCGGTGAGCAGATCCATGCGAATGACATCGCGATTTGTGACGGCAATACGTTTCCGAATGGAACTCATTTTCCGGATACTGATGGTTTGGTTACAGCAACAGCGGGCCAGTATCTGGGTATCTACGTCGCAGACTGTGGTGCCGTTTTTGTAGTCGATCCCGTGAAGCGTGCCTGTGCTGCGCTGCATTCGGGAAAGAAGGGGACTGAGTTACGAATTGCTCCGAAAGCAATCAAATTGATGCAGGAAACCTATGACTCCAATCCAGAGGATTTGATTGTCCAGATCGCTCCCTGTATTCGACCGCCTGCGTACGAGGTGGACTTTGCTTCTGACATTGTCAGCGACTGTGTCGCAGCGGGCGTTCCTGCGGATCAGGTGCATGACTGCGGCACCTGCACGAGCAGCGATCTGGATCGTTACTACAGCTATCGAGTGGAGAAAGGAAAAACCGGACGGCTGTTTGCGGTGATCGGTTGGAGCTGAAGAAAGCAAACTGCGAATTGAACCATGAGCGAGCCATTCTCTATCGGTGCACCGGCCAAGACGAACCTGAATCTGCGGGTTCTGGGGAAACGGGAAGATGGATTCCACGAAATCTCCACCCGTATGGTGGCATTGACCCTTGAGGATCAACTGACCCTGGAATGGACCGATGATGATCGGGTGTTTTTCACCTGCTCCGATGAGTCGCTCCCGATCGGTGAAGAAAATCTTGTGCTCAAAGCGGTGCGCGCGCTCGAGAAGCATTTGGACAAGTCTTTCAGTCTGAAGATTCACCTCGAGAAGGAGATACCATCCGGTGCAGGACTTGGAGGCGGAAGCAGTGATGCGGCTTCCGTTTTGCTGGCGCTCAACGAAATGGGCCAGTTTCAAATCGGTGTGGATGAGCTTGCTGCGATTGGCGCGACCATCGGTTCCGACATTCCCTTTTTTGTCTACCAAAGTCCCTGTGATTGCACTGGCCGGGGTGAAGTCGTTGAGCCGGTTCGGGACGATCCACCCGCCAGCATACCTCTCGTTTTGTTGAAACCGGGATTCGGAATTTCCGCCGCTTGGGCCTATCAGAATTACGCCGACTCCTCGCGGATTGAGGGATTTTCCTACATCCCGCAGATTTGTCCCTGGGGGGAAATGGTCAACGATTTGGAGCGACCCGTATTTCAGAAGTTTCCTCTTCTGGGGGTAATGAAAAACTGGCTGCTCGAACAGGAAGAGGTGCACGCTGCCATGATGTCGGGATCAGGCTCGACCATGTTAGCTGCTCTGTCGGCGGGAGCTGACGGCCGACGATTGATCGAAAAAGCAAAAGCGGAATTTGGCGAACCGACCTGGGCATTCTGCGGTTTTACCGTTTGAGTTTACCCGCCGTTTTCTGATAACCTCACGCCGAGGTGAAAACGGAACGAATACTGTGGCTCGGGGCTGTCATCTCGGCATTGGTGCTGGGGGTATTGGGAGGAATGTCTTTCAACAAGGCCAAGCCCGCGGAAGCTTCTTTGGATCAGCGATCGATCACCTTTGAGTCAGCGGGAGCAGGGACCGCTCATCTGGGTGAGCAGACTTTCGCAGGAGAAGGTGCTGCTTTCACGCGGCAAAGGGAGGCCTTTGAGTCGGTTCAGCTGGTTCAAAAGAATCCCGAGGCTGCTCTGCGGCAAGCATACCGGATCAAGAATGAACTGCAGAGGCTGGATCGCTTCTATCAAATTTTTGAAGTCTGGGCGGAAACTGATCCTGAGGCTGCTCTGGCCTATATTGACGAGAATCCTCATGCTGGTGGAATCAATTATGATCGCAGGCTGGGAGGACTTGTGGCCGGCTTGGTTCGGACCAATCCGGAAAAGGCTTTCCAGTTGGTCATCGAGAGAAACAGGAAAACTTCGGAGCCGTATCGACTCTACGACTCGTTATTCCGTTCTATCGTGGACAGCGGAAAGATTCGATTGGCCATCGACAAACTCGCACTTTTCGAAAACGACAATGACGATCTCTTCACTGCGTATCGTTCCCTGGGTTGGGCGTGGTCTCAGACCGATCCACAAGCCGCAGTCAGTTGGGCGGATACACTGGACGAACGGCGTTCGAGATACGTAAAGGGTGGCATCTTGAAATTCTGGCCTGATCACGATCCGGCTGGTGCTGCCGAATATACCTTGCAGGAAATGGGAGGAAAACGGGAGTTGAGTCGGGTAATTTCCAAGTGGGCGAAAATGGATATTGAAGGAGCATCGAACTGGTTGCTGCGCCACGAGCCCGGCGAAGCTCTCGACGAAGCGGCACGAACCATGGCATCCCTCGCGAAAGAAGACTATCCGGAAAAAGCAAAAGGCTGGGCGAACTCAATCACCGACGAAAAGATGCGAGCGGAAACGATCAAATCCATCGACGCATTTCACGCCGATAAATAGAGCGGTTTTACCATTGAGCTAAACGCAGCTGGCATCTCTGCGCAGAGCATCAAGCACCTTCATATTGGCGACTGTGTTTTCGGGAGGATTCCAATTGGGGCGTTCCCCCAAAGCGACCTCAGCAAAAGCGTCGGCCTCCTCAGCATAGATCGGTAGCGGCGATTCCGGCGCGGCGACTTCTTCTACAATCGGATTCTCGGGTGAGTCTCCGGGGCGAATGATTCGGTAGCCGCCCTCGCCCCGCCAAAATTGATGAATTTCGATACGTCCGGTTGTGCCGGCAATATGCGCGGTTTGATCCGACACCACCGTCATACCACTGGTGAAAGTAGCCAACACCCCGTTGGAGAAACTCAGGGTTCCCGCCGCATAGTCATCGACTCCACCCAGCTCATGTCGATGGATCGTTGCCTGATGGTGAGTCGGTTCTTCACCGGCGAGAGTTCGGATGAAATCGGTGCAGTAGCAGCCGACGTCCATAATCGATCCGCCACCTTCATCGGGCCGATACCGGGCGTCGTCGATCGATGCTTCTCTGGCAAACGTGAAGTTCGCCCGGATCAGTCGAAGTTCCCCGATCACCCCTTCCTTGATCGATTGAAAAAGCTGAGTCGTCTGTGGCCGGGCGCGATACATGAACGCTTCGATCAAAGTTTGGTCTGCGCTCTTTGCTGCGGCAAACATTTCCTCCGCTTCGGCTGCATTCAGAGCCAACGGTTTCTCACAAAGCACATGTTTCCCCGCCTCCAGCGCGCGAATCGACCATTCCCGGTGGAGAATGTTCGGCAGGCTGATGTAGACTGCCTCGACAGAAGAGTCTGCGAGCAGAGCCTCGTATCCTCCATAGGGCGTGCCGCCAAACTCCCCGGTGAAACGCTGCGATGAGGCCATCGTTCTGGACCCAACTGCAGCCAGCTCTCCTGTTTTCGAGTGAGGCAGGTCAGTCGCAAATTTCTTTGCGATCATTCCGGTGCCGAGGATTCCCCATTTCATAATTTCGAAGGTACAAAAAAAGAGCGACTTCTGTCGAAGCCGCTCCTTGAGATAAAAGGTAAGGTTACTTCACCGTGATCGTGATTTTCTCGGAAATCACCGGCGGATCGTGAGGAACGTGAAAGTGATCACCGAGCACGAGCTGCAGTGTGTGTTCTCCGGGAGCTAACTCAAGCGTGGCTTCCGTTTGTCCGCCGCCATAGTGGAGGTGCTTGTCATCCATAGGGAAGGGGACTTTCAAGTTGGGAGTGTCCGCGTCGATTACCAGGTGGTGATGGCCGGTGGCTTTGCCTTCGACAAAAACTCCTGCCGGTGCCACGCCCATTCCTTTCAGGCCGAAGCGCACAGTGACTGGACTCGATACTTCCGCGCCATTCTTGGGAGACACGATGTAGACTTTCGCGCCTTCCGGACTTGCCGTCGGACTGGCTGGTAGAGCGGGAGCAGCAGCTTGGCTGCCGTGATCATGATCGTGACCGCCCTCATTACAGGAAGTCAGGATGAGACCGGAAAAAGCGAGTGAACTGATGACAAAGAGCGATTTTTTCATAACTTTTCTTATCTACGAACTTGAGATCGATTACGGTTGTGACCATAAAAGCAAGGTGCCCCCCCGCGCAACCTGTAAACCAATCTCCCTAAAGTCATTTTTATGAAAGTATTTGTCACCGGCGGAGCCGGCTACATTGGCAGTGTCGCTGTCGAGTCGTTGCTGAAAGCCGGACATGAAGTGGTTGTTTTTGACAGCCTGTATATGGGCCATCGCGAGGCCGTTAGTGAGGAAGCCGTCTTCATTGAAGGCGACCTCAGCAATCAGGAGCTGGTCCGTCAATCTCTTCTCGATCACCGGCCCAACGGCATCATGCATTTTGCCTCGCATACCATGGTTGGCGAATCGATGGAGAAACCTTTCATGTATTTACGGGAGAATACCGTGAATGCCCTCAACCTGATCGAGGGCGCCGTCGAAGCCGGAGTCGAGCGATTCATACTCTCCTCAACCGCGAACCTTTTCGATGATCCTGAATCGATGCCGATCGCCGAAACCGAGCGCATCGTTCCCGGCAGTCCCTACGGCGAGAGCAAATTCATCGTCGAACGATTGTTGCATTGGACCCAGGTCACCAAAGGGCTTCGCTATGCCTGTCTCCGTTATTTTAATGCAGCGGGATGCACTGCTGAAAAAGGCGAAGACCACACGCCAGAAACGCACATTATTCCTCTCGTCCTTCAAGTGGCACTAGGGCAGCGGGAAAAGATCATGATCTTTGGCGACGACTACGACACACCCGACGGCAGCTGCGTGAGAGACTACATTCACGTCGCTGATCTGGCCTCTGCCCACATCCTCGCAATGGAAGCTCTGGGCGAGCGCGAGTTCTTCCGCTACAACCTCGGAAATGGAAATGGCTTCAGCGTCAAACAAGTGGTTGAGACCGCGCGTGAAGTGACCGGTCATCCGATTCCGGCGGAGATTGTCGATCGCAGACCGGGAGATCCGGATATTCTCATCGCCGACAGCACATCGATCCGGCGTGATCTCGGTTGGGAGCCTCAGTATCCCGATTTGAAATCAATCATCCAGACCGCCTGGGATTGGCACAATAATCATCCCTCCGGCTACACAAGCTGACCGACTGGTTTCCGGTTTTCCAAACAAGATCGTGTGCTACCCTGTTTTGACGAAAACAGGAGGGAGTCAACCCTGTTAGGTCCTCGACCTAACCCTGTTGAGTCAACAACCTAACCCTGTTTCCTCATGAGATTTCCCATCGTACTGTCGATCCTGGTTTTCCTGCTAACCGGATGTGCCAGCACGAAACAACAAACGAGCGCCGTAGCGGTGCCTTATCCATTCGACGTTTGTGCTGTCGCCCAAACGCCACTGAAAGAGAAAACCTATCGCCGCGTCCACGACGGACAGGAGCTGTTGTTCTGCTGTTTCCCCTGTCTCCGGGTGTTCAATGAAAACCCGGATCTGGTCAC
>JAHDCN010000546.1 GCA_020629815.1 Verrucomicrobiota bacterium | reverse complement strand
CATCTCACTCAGTTGTTCCGTTTCCTCTCGGAAGATCAGGATCTGGTCGACCGCTTACGCAAAAATGCCGCTGATTCGGTTGCGACCTTCAGTATTAAGGAATGGGTCACGCAGCACCTACTGGTTCTCGAACACTACGGCGTGTTGCCGGAAGGCACTACACTCGAAACAAAGCCCCCAGCTTCTGACCCAGAATAATTCCGGCGCCGATTATCGTTACGCCGAGAAATACCATCGCCCAGACTCCGAGAGCCGACGCGAGATGGTGTCCATTCCCGAGCGAGGAGATCAGCGCATAAATTGCTTTGGTGATTGGGAAATGCTGCTGCTGCTCGGCGAGGATTAGTGAGTCGGACACCTCCAGCATCGCAAACGAGAAAGCCAGCAAACCTCCGGCGATCAGGTTGGCGGCAATCAAGGGCAGCGTCACCTTGCGCATCGCTTTGATTGGACTGCAGCCGAGATTCTGTGCCGCCTCCTCCAGTGAAACGCTGGTTTGCTGATACCCCGCTGCAGCTGAGCGGACCACATACGGCAATCGACGAACCGCATAAGCGATTACCAGGATCAAAACCGGATCGTCGCCCATCATTTTGATTAGGAAATGAAACGACTGCCCTTCGCGGGTCATCGCCAGATAGCCGAAGGCCAATACCAGGCCCGGCACCGCCAGCGGCAACATCGCCATCGCATCGAGCAGCTGACGCCCCGGCAGACGGGTTCGCACGACAACGTAGGCAATACCGATTCCCAAAACAATATCGAACAAGGTGGAGAGGCTGGCATACTTCAGCGAATTACCGATCGAATTCAGTGTGAGCGGATGGCCCAGCGCATCTTCATAATGCTGACTTGTAAAGCCGGTGGGAAGAATCGACTGATACCAATCGTGGGTCATCGACAGCAGGATCACTCCGGCGTGCGGCAGAATCGCCAGAAGTGTAATCAACACAAAGGAACCCGTGCAAATGGTCGCCATCAAGGGAGTGGCTTTCTTCAACTGACGCCCTGTCGATGCACGTCCTGAACTGGAGAAATTGTCTTTACCGAAAAACGTTTTGCCCAGCAGATACAAAATGACCGTCGCCACCAGCATCACCACTACCAGCGCGTAGGGAAACGGGTTTCCACTCAGGTCCTTGATCCCATCAAAAATCTGCACCGACGTCACGCGACCGTAGTCGAAAACGAGAGGCACACCGAGTTCTGTAAAAGCCCAGATAAAAATGATCGTCGCTCCCGCAAACAACCCCGGCATGATTAGCGGTAAAGTCACCTTGAAGAGACGCCGCATTCCATGGCAGCCCAGATTCTCCGCCGCCTCCTCCATTGCTGGATCCAGGTTCGCCAGCGCCGCCGAAATATTCAGATACGCGATCGGATAAAGGTGCAGCGCATTCATAATCACCACCCCGGTGAGCTGCCCCTCCCCGAGCCAGTCGAAAGGCGCATTGGCATCCATCAATCCCATGTTGATCAGCGCGGTATTCAGCACACCCGATTGGCCAAGAAACTGCCGGATACCCAAAGCCCCGACAAACGGAGGCAGGATCATCGGGATCAGAATCATCGAATTGAGGATGTTCTTTCCCGGGAACAGATACGTGTTCGCCATCAGCGCCAAGGGCAGCGCAATCAGGATACACAGCAAGGTGCTGAACACGCCCATCTTCAGCGAATTCACCAGCCCCTCGACATAGATCGGGTTTTTGAAAACCTCAGCGACGTACGCCAGCGTGAAATTTCCCTCCGATGTAACGAAAGCCTCCCGCACCGTATTCCAAATCGGAAATACGAAGAACAGAGCAAAGAAAAGCCCGGTAATGGCGAAGATGAAAATGGAGAACGAGCGGGACATTTGACCTAATCTTCCCA
>JAHDCN010000545.1 GCA_020629815.1 Verrucomicrobiota bacterium | reverse complement strand
CATGACCCGGGCCTCTTGAAAGGTAAGCTGAATCGGACCTTCTTCCACCTCTGTCGATTCAGGTTCCTCGTGGCTTTCTTCGTCGTAGGAGTCAGTCATTTTATCACTTTTCGCGGAAGGAACGTAACACACGCATGGCGTCGCTATAGCTGCCGTCAGGGGAAATGAGGGCGTGGACCACGGCGGTTCGTTTGCCAAAATAGGAGGCCGTTTCCGAGGTTACCGTTTCACCGTCTTCATCTTTCCATTTCGAGGAAATCCAGGCAGGATTGCCGTCGGTAGTTTTGGTCGAACCAATTTGGGTCCAACCATCGACGCGATATTTGGCAGCCGCCTGCTCGCTGGCGATTTTGAGATACTTCTTCCGCTCGGCTGCATCTTTGGGAACGCTGCCGTCAAAAGCGAGCACATAGGCAGTCGGTCCAACGGAAAGATAGTTGCCGCCAAACTTGTTCCACTTTTGCCCCTTCGGAGTGGCGATCGAAAAGCGCGTGGTTTCCAAAGGGCCACCGAGGGGTGCATTGGCAACTTCATCGGGATCGGGTATGTGGACGCAGGAGGCTGGCAGGAAAAAAGCCAATAGTAGAAATACGGTTCTCATTGAAGTTGATTACTTTTCGATAAACTTTCCTGGATTCAAGATTCCATTCGGGTCGAAGGCATTTTTCAACTGCCGGTGAACGGCGACTGCGACCGGTGACACAGCATCGGAAAACCACCGTTTCTTTGCCAGCCCAACCCCGTGTTCACCGGTAATCGCACCATCGTTCTCGATGATCCAGCGAAATAAAATATCGAGCGCTGCATCGGCCTTTTCCCGGGCGACCGGATCGGTGTCGTAATTTTCGACCATCAGGTTGGTGTGAATATTTCCGTCTCCGGCGTGTCCGAAACAGGCGACGGGGATACCGGTTTCCTCCTGCAGTTTCCGGGCGAAATGAACCAGGTCGACGAGTTTAGAACGCGGCACTACGATGTCCTCATTTAACTTGATCAAACCGGTGGCACGCAGGGAATAGGAGAAGTCGCGCCGCAATTGCCAAACTGCTTCGCAGGCTTCGGTGTCACGAGCCTCTTCCACTGCGACCGGGCCAAGAGATTTGACCAATTCTTTCAAATCGGCCAGATCGCGAAGAATCGTTTTTTTCCGACCATCGATCTCGACAATCAGGTGTGCATTGCCGTCGGGCAGGGAGTCTGAACCCAGATAATCTCGAGCGGCTTTGAGGGTGAAAGCATCGGTAATTTCCAAACCGGAAGGTTGCCAGCCCGATCCAAGAATTGCTTCGACAGCTTTCGCTGCGTCTTCAAACTCAGGAAAGGTCGCCGTGAGCATGGCGCGGGCTTCCGGGTGAGGGATTAGTTTCAAGGTGGCTTTGGTGACCACACCCAGCAGACCTTCCGAGCCCACAAATGAACCAAGCAAATCGAAGCCGGTCTTGTTCTTGTGGCAACGGCCGCCGGTTTCCAAAATTTCGCCATTCGGCAGGACAACTTCCAGGCCAAGGATGTAATTGCGGGTAACTCCATACTTCACGCAACGCGGCCCGCCGGCATTGGTGGCGATGTTGCCGCCGATCGAGCATTCCTTTAGGCTGGCCGGATCCGGCGGGTAATAGAATCCCTGCTCCGCCACTGCATTTTGCAAATCGACCAGAATGACGCCCGGTTCAACCACGGCCACGCCATCGGCTGGGTTGATTTCAAGAATTCGATCCATGTCGCGGACCGAAAGCAGAATGCCCCCTTGAACCGGCACACAGCCTCCGACGTAGCCAACGCCAGCCCCGCGGGTGGTGACGGGAATACCTCGCTCGTTGGCGAAGCGCAGCGTTGCCGAGACCTGATCCCGGTTCTTTGCTTTCACCACGACATCCG
>JAHDCN010000544.1 GCA_020629815.1 Verrucomicrobiota bacterium | reverse complement strand
GGCGCGGCTCTCGTGCAGGTATATACAGGTCTTGTCTATCGAGGGCCTTCTCTGATTAGGGAATTGGCGCAATTGTAAACGCAAGTTCATTGCCTCTGTGGCGGGAATGACTATCCTGCCAACATGAGATTGTTACTTTCCTTCTTCCTACTGGTTGTATCTTCGGCGCTACACGCTGACCAAAGCCTGCTGGTTTCCGCCGGCGGAAAACTCACCCGTTTCTCAATTGATGAGAAAACCGGGGCGCTCAGCCAAACCGAACAAATGGACTTTGGCCAATCCGGGGTAATGACCACCAGCCCTGATGGTAAGACGATCTATTTTCAAACGGCTATCGAAGACGATGAGCAAGGCAAGAAGAAGCCCCCAGCGATCGCCACATTGCGCCTGAATGAAAAAGGCGAACTGGTGGAAATCCACCGAGCCGCCTCTTCTTCGAGCGCCGGCTATTTGAAAACCGATGCGAAGGGTAAGTTTCTCGCTGGCTCAAATTACGGCTCTGGCAATGTTTCTACCTGGAAGATCGCTGATGACGGGGTATTCCGTGGCGATTTGATCCGGACATTTGATCTGGAACGTTGTGCGCATTCCGCCTTTTTCTCCCCTGACAACAAATCCCTCTATGTTCCCGCCACATGCCCCAACAAGATCTTCCAACTGAAGTTCAATGAGGACACCGGAGAGATCGTTCCCCGCCAACCCTCTTCTGCGAATGGCCCTGCCGATCCTCAAGTAGCTCAGCAGCCACGCCATCTTATTTTTCATCCATCAAAGCCTCTAGCCTACACCACTCATGAGCGGGAGCGCCCAGGAGCTGGTGTCTATTCCTGGGATAAAGAGTCCGGCACGCTGGAATTGATGCAGAGCATCGTCACCGCTGACTCCAGTGACGAAGAGGGGATGACCACAGCAGACCTGCACCTGACTCCCGATGCGAAATTTCTTTATGTATCCAACCGCGATATCAAGAACCGCAGGGATCTGACTCTGGGTAGGGACAGTATCGCCGCGCTGGCGGTTGACGCTGACACCGGCAGACTCTCACTCATTGGTCGATTCCCCTGCCCCAAAGTCCCACGCTCATTTTGCCTCGATTCGTCCGGCTCATTTGTATTTGTCGGAGGGCAGGGAGATTCACTCCTGGCCTCCTACCGAATTGATCGCAAGAATGGAAAGCTCAAAGAGATTGGGGAGCGTATTGAGCTGCCGGGTTCACCTTCATGGGTGATGTGCCTTTCTCACTGACTTACCAGTCTAATCCAATACGATGAAGTTTACCCTCGCTTTCGAAGGATTGATCCGCTCATCGGGCAACCGTTCGAAGCGACAGAATAAGCACGACTTACGACGGGCTTTTCACCCTCAAATGAAGTCGGTCTGGCGACAGGAACCATACTCGGAGTTCTTGTCGATCCACGAACCTTCAGTCACATCTAAGGTTGCCGACTATTCTTTCGTCCCGCTGGTGACGGAAAACCGCAACATGTTTGCAGAATTAAATATCACCCTACTCAGCCGCGGGCGGAAGGGAGTGATCGGAGATATCGACGGCAGACTCAAAACCATACTCGACGCCCTGCGAATGCCTCATAATTCGGACGAGCTTCCGGATCGGGATGAAGGACCAGGTCGGCACGAAGATCCGTTTTTCTGCCTACTGGAAGACGACTCACTGGTCAATCAATTGAGTATCAAGACAGACCGCTACCGGGGTCGCCATGATGATGATGACTCTTTTGTGATGATTGAAGTCCGGGTCGCGGCCCGCGATTTTCCGGGAGCCTGATTTTTTCCTCTTTCCTGACGAAAAAACGTGCGTTCTGAAAATTATGAACGAAATTCTCTACGGTTGTCGGTTTTCGAGCCGGAACAAATTTT
>JAHDCN010000543.1 GCA_020629815.1 Verrucomicrobiota bacterium | reverse complement strand
ATCTGGGCATTCATTCCCTGTTCAGGAGTGAGCGCGGCCACCGGACTATCAACCAATCGGCTGCCGAAAAATACTTTTTCGACCCGCTCACCGAGTTCGCCTTCGATGAAATCACAGAGCGCATTGGAGTCAGCTTCTTCGAGCGAGTCACTTTTCGCATCAGTGGTCAGGTCATCGTCACTGAGTTCCACTCCGGATGAGGACGCGGATACCAGTTTCTTGCCGTCGAATTCGTGCAGGTTCTGCAGCAAAATTTCATCCACAGCATCGTAGAAAAAGACCACTTCAAGTCCACGGGATTTGAATGCTTCGAGGTAAGGACCTGCTTCAATGTCGGAGCGATCTTTGGCGATCAGGTAGTAAATTTCCTCCTGTCCGTCTTTCGCACGGGTCAGGTAATCGGCGAGACTGGTCAGCTCGCCTTTTTCGGTCATTGAACTCTCAAAACGCAACAGCTTGGAGAGGCCCTCGCGGTGATCAAAGTCGGTGACGATCCCTTCTTTGATGAAACGACTGAAGCCCTCGTAGAACTCCTTGTATTTGTCCGCATCCTTGCCGGCTTCAGTATCGAGGAACTTGATAAAACGCTTGGTAACGACCCGGTTCAGTTTCTGCACCAGACTGCTGTCCTGCATCGATTCGCGGCTGATGTTCAGCGGCAAATCAGCACTGTCGACCACCCCGCGAAGAAAACGCAGCCACTCAGGCAACAGCCCTTCAGGTTTGTCATCGATCAGCACGTTCTTGCAATACAGAGAAACGCCGGGTTCCATTTGGCCCATTCCGAACTGCTCGGTGTTTTGTTTCGGCACGAACAGCAGCGCATTGATTTCCAGAGGTGCATCCGCACTGAAGTGCATGCGGTAGCTCGGCTCGTCGAAGGCCTTGGCGGTGAATTTGTAAAACTCGGTGTAATCCTCGTCGGAGATTTCCGATTTCTGTTTTCTCCACAGCGCCTCAATCGTATTGACGCGCTCGCCATTGAGCATCAGCGGAAACGACACGAAGGACGAGTAATTTTCCAGGATCTGCTTGATGTGATCTTCCTTGGCGAATTCTTCACAGCCTTCACGCAGCTTCACCACGATCTTGCAGCCACGGCGCTGATCATCGGCGTCTTCGATTTCGTATCCGGTTTTTCCATCACTGGTCCAGACCAGATGTTCGCCCTCCTCGTTCCAACTGCGGGTAAAAACCTGAACCTCATCGGCGACCATGAACGCCGAGTAAAAACCGACTCCAAACTGACCGATCAGAGCATTTTCCTTCTGCGCCGAATCTTCCAGCGCCTTCATGAACTGCTTAGAACCTGAGTGAGCAATCGTGCCGAGATTCTCGTTCAGCTCGTCACGGGTCATGCCCATCCCGTAGTCGACAAAGGTGATCGTATTGGCCTCTTCGTCAGTGGTGATGCTGATCTCCGGATTCAAATCAGCATCAAAAATTTCGTTCTCGGTCAGCTGGGTATGGCGCAGCTTCTCCAGTGAGTCGGATGCGTTGGAAACCAGCTCACGAACAAAGATTTCCTTATCCGTGTAGAGGGAGTTAATAACAATGTCGAGCAACTGGCTGACTTCGGCCTGAAATTCGCGTTTTTCCATGGCCATGGAGATAGGTTCAGACAGCGAAAAGTCAAGGGTTTCGATCCCGAATTGGCAACCTTTGAAAACCTGATTAGGGTGCATCTATGAAACCATTTCTCGAACCGCTGGCCGGAGGTGTCCTTATTGGACTCGGCAGCCTACTGGCAATGATTGCCTCCGGAAAGATTCCCGGTATCTCGGGAGTCGTGGCAAAGATCCTTCGGCCACAAAAAAATGACACGCTCTGGCGGGTTTTGTTTCTGGCTGGACTCATCGTCGGAGCCGGCCTCGCCTTTC
>JAHDCN010000542.1 GCA_020629815.1 Verrucomicrobiota bacterium | reverse complement strand
CTAACCTAGCAGTTCGATTGGGTCGGGCAGATCGTTTTCCTCGTAGAGACCTGCCATTTCAGTCAGGAATTCCCGTCTGGCTACTTCTCCATTCGAAACGTCCATTTGCAAAACCCGATCATTCACTGCGTCGAGCTTCTGCTGAACGTGTTTCTGGCGATCTTTCTGGGCTTCGAGTTGGAGTTGAAGATGCCTCACTTGCAAGGCTCCCTTGACCTCTGTGAGAACTTCAGACGAATTCAGCGGTTTGATCAGATGGCGGTTAGCACCATTCGACATAATCTTTGAGGAAGTTCGCTGATCGTTGGCACCGGTTACCATGATAATCGGGATATCACCAAACTTGTCTCTTATAATAGGGCAAAGATCCAAGCCATTGATTCCGGGCATTTGGAGGTCCAATAGAATCGTTTCCGGTAGCTCTTCGATACAGGCTTCTAAAGCCTCGACGGCGTCGGAGGCTGTGCGGACAGTGTTGCCGGCCCGTGTCAGAATAGCTGTGAGAAGGTTCTGCGCTGCCGGGTCATCGTCAACGATAAGGATATCTCCTGTGTAGAGATCTTGAGGTTGGTTCATGTCTGTTGTTGTGGTCGTGGAATACAAATTTAACCGAAAAAATTATAAATACCATAAAAAAGGCGTGATTTTTGACTTGGAGGGTTTGGTGGAGATGTCAGAGTGACGGCCTTCTATTTATGAAAGTACTGACCGTCTTTTTTACTGTCATCGTTTTCCTCAGTCTTGGCACCATTTCCAGTGCGCAGGATCGAAAGGATCAGAAGCAGACTGGCACCAAATCCGATGCAGGCACGCCGCCAAAGGATGATGGGAGAAACCCGGCGAAGAAAAACGTAAAGGATGCCAAAAATACGACTGTCGGCGAAGAGGCAGCGAAGGATCCGGAGCTCGAAGGGTTTGGAATTTACGCCAAGACTGCTCCAGTTGCGGAGAAAGTCGAACCGGTGGTGACGACTTTGCCATTGAAGTTGAACAAGGGCGCCCGCATTGCTTTCGTCGGCAATACACTCCTGGATAGGGCGCAGGACTTTGGTTATTTCGAATCTTACTTGCAGCAGGCTCATCCAAATCTGGAACTGGTGATCCGGAATTTCGCGTGGTCAGCGGATGAGGTGGATCTGCAACCTAGACCGGACAACTTCGCTACAGTGGATCAGCATCTTACCCGGGAGAAAGTTGACGTAATCTTTGCGGCCTTCGGCTACAACGAGTCGTTTTTGGGGCTGGACCGATTAGACGAATTCAAAGCGCGCCTGACGACGTATCTAGGAAATCTGAAGTCCAGTGCATTCAACGGTAAAACCGGACCGCAGATCGTGCTGATTTCCCCGATTGGAAATGAGAACATCGAAGGTGTTCCTGCGGCAGATCTGAATAACGAACGTCTCTCTGCCTACACCAAGGCGATGTCCGAAGTGGCTGCGGAGCAAAAGGTCGGCTTTGCGAATGTGTTTCAAGCAACTCGCGATGCGATGGGGCAGGGGAAAGACCTGACCATCAATGGCGCTCACATGAATGCCGAAGGCTACGAGATCTTTTCGCAGAAACTGTTCTCCGAGGTGTTCGGCGAATCGGCTCCGGATATTTCCGATGAGCTGCGCGAAACCATTGTCGATAAGAATAAACAGTATTTTCGTCGGTATCGTCCGCTGAATACCTTCTACTACACAGGCGGCAGAAATGGTCGTTACGGTTATCTCGATTTCCTGCCAGCGATGCGGAACTTTGAGGTGATGACGGCCAACCGTGAAGAGCGGGCTCGCAAGATTGCACAGGGTGAGAATCTTGCAGGAACACCTGTTGATGATTCCAATGTTCCTGAGATGGATGAGGTGACCGAAAGTCGAGGAGCGAATGAATGGCTGTCACCAAAAGA
>JAHDCN010000541.1 GCA_020629815.1 Verrucomicrobiota bacterium | reverse complement strand
AGGGAGTAAAAGAATGGGTCGAATCATTGGTGTTATTGTCCCTTTGCCTCGGTCGAATTTCAACGTTTCAAATCAACAGATGGGTATGCCTTTTTGGCCAGCGTCGGTCTGGACAAAATATTACTCACGCAAAAACACAGAATTTAACTCGGCAAGTCACCCTGAGTTGCGGCAGTTTATAGTCGTAAAACCATGAACAAATTTCTCGCTATCATTTTGATCGGATTCTGCACCGGATTCGCAACCGGTCAGGAATTCGAATCGCTCTTCAACGGCAAAAATCTCCAGGGTTGGGACGGCAATCCCAAACTGTGGAGTGTGCAGGACGGGGTCATTGTCGGACAAACCACGGACCCGAAGCAACTGAAGCAAAATGAATTCCTGATCTGGAGAGGTCGGGAGCTGAAAAACTTCGAACTGAAAGCGACGGTTCGGGTAACCGGCGAAAATAATTCCGGCATTCAATACCGCAGTCGGGAGGAAACCAAGGTCGGCAAGTGGATCGTCAGCGGCTACCAGTGCGACATTCATCCGAAGCCGGAATACAATGGAATGGTTTACCAGGAGCGAGGTCTGGGAATCCTCGCGGAAAATGGCCAAAGCGTGGTCGCTGACCCTGCGGGATCAAGGTGGTTGGTTTCAGAACGAGATTCGGCTCCTGCGAAGGCTGGCAAATGGACGGAATACCGCATCGTTGCCAAAGGAAATCACGTCCAACATTTCGTCGATGGTAAACTGGCAGTTGAGTATTCGGACTACTTCATTGCCCGCCGGGCACTGTCGGGAATCCTCGCCTTTCAGGTTCACAAAGGCCCTGCGATGAAAGTGGAAATTAAAGACGTTTTTTTAAAGCGCCTGCCCGGTGGCGGAATCACTCAATTTGCCAAGGCGGACGTGCCTTCTGATGCACAGGAGATTTTTAAAGCCAAGGCGAAACAGAAGCAAAAAGTCGGACCACAAGTGGGTGAGAACAAAGCGACACCGGTGAATCGAATCAAGGTCCCCGAAGGATTCGAAGTCGAGCTTCTCTATTCGGTGCCCGGTGACGATCTCGGCTCATGGGTTGCCTTGTGTCCCGATGATAAAGGTCGAATCTACGCGAGTGACCAATACGGGGCACTGTATCGATTCACTCCACCGCCGGCGGGAAAACCTTTGGAAGCTTCCGCGATTGAAAAGGTTCCCGTCGAGATTCGCGCGATCAACGGAATGACTTACGCCTTCGGTGCGCTTTATGCCGGGGTGAACGATTACGAAGGGGAAATTCAAAGCGGTCTCTACCGAATCTCTGACACGGACGGTGATGATGAACTCGACAAGGTGGAATTGTTACGCGCGCTGGATTCCCGGAGCGATCACGGAACTCACGCGGTGCTGCCAACCGAGGACGGCAAAGCGCTGTATCTGGTCACCGGCAATAACACGACTCTCACTGAAACGCCTGATTCGTCTCCCGTGCCGAAACTTTGGGGAGACGATCATCTGCTGCCGAGAATGCTGGATGGTCGAGGCCACAATCGTCATGTCCTGGCGCCGGGTGGGATCATCTATCGCGTTTCCCCGGATGGAAAAGAATTCAAAATTCACTCGGCCGGGTTTCGAAATATCTACGGCGCGTCACTCAACAAAGACGGCGAGTTGTTTACCTACGACGCCGACATGGAATACGATTTCAACACTCCCTGGTATCGCCCGACGAGGGTGAATCACGTGGTTAGCGGCAGTGAGTTTGGTTGGCGAAACGGCGCGGGCAAGTATCCTGAGTTCTACGTCGACAATCTGCCTGCTACCATCAACATCGGCCCCGGGTCACCTACCGGAACCCGGTTTGGCTACGGTGCGAAATTCCCGGCCAAATATCAGGAGGCGTACTACATCCTCGATTGGAGCTGGGG
>JAHDCN010000540.1 GCA_020629815.1 Verrucomicrobiota bacterium | reverse complement strand
TGTGCCTTGGACGAATTAGATGCCTTTGCCGAGGCCATTCGAATCGTGGTAGCGGTGATCAGTTTGACCAGGTTCTTCGCATCGGCCAGCGAAACGAACTCGACAGCGATGCCTTTTTTCGGCGGACAGTTATGGTAGTTGCCCAGCAGAACGGAAATACCCGCAGCTGGAATTCCCCATAGGTTCATCGCAGTCGCTTCACAGGATCCGCCGTCGAGAAGAGCTCGCTGATGCGGAATCTTTCCTTCGCGGCCCGCATCGACCAGCTCTGCGGTCACCGCATCGTCAAAAACACTCATCCAGTCGCCGACCCGAATCACAGGGCCGTCTCCCATCTTCGCACCGCCCCGGGGTGAACTGGTTTCCAGCGAAACAAAACGAACACCTTCCGGAAGCGGCCATTTTTTTGCCAACTCCACTGCACCGACGAAGCCAACCTCTTCGGCACGGGTGAAGATCCCATAGACCGTTGCGTTCACCTTCTGGCGCTCCAGATCGTGAAACAGGGAAACGATCGCAGCGCATCCGATCAGGTCGTCGCAGACTCGTGCCCGAATCCGGTCGCCTTTCACCTCAAAGGGCTTCAGTTTCCACATCCCGAAATCACCGAACCATTCGACTGGGTGGGTTTTCAATCGGTCCTTCGGTACGCCGCCAAGAAATTCGTCTTTGCCCTCAAACTTCACCCAACCCGGGTGATCCATATGGGCACCAAAGGCGAGCCGCGGCTTGCTCCGACCCTTGCGATAGCAAGCGATCAGGTTGCCGAAATTGTCTTCCTCCAGGGTAACGTGCGGAAAGTCTGCCAGCAGCTCGCGAATTTTCGCCGCCACATGATACTCGTGAAACGGAGCCGTTGGCTGAGACAGAATCTCACGGAACAGGCGCAGGAACGTTTGGTGGTGCATGGGTTAGTTTACCACAAACACATCGCCGATAAACCAGGCGACCATGCCAAGCGCCAGCAACACCCGCGCCAGAATCCCGGCAAGACCACCAACCACGGTCCCAATGGTCGAGTTACCGGCGTCCTTTACTTCCTTTTTCGCGAAGAATAATTCAAACAGGAACACGCCGAGAATCGGCCCGGCAATCAAACCCGGCAAACCGAAGAACATCCCCACCAAACCGCCGGTGATCGCGCCGATCACTCCCCACTTGCTGGAGCCGAACCATTTTGCGCCCAGCGCACCGCTGATCCAGTCGAGAACGATGGAAAGGATATACAGCAAACCCATGAACACGAGGCCCTGCCAGGCAAGACCGGAGGCTTCCATGCCCATGGTGAAGTAGAACAACAGAGCACCGGCAAAAATGAGCGTCGTGCCCGGCAGAACCGGAACAAAGGTGCCGATGAAGCCCACCACAATCAGGATTATCACAGCGGCCCAGCGCAGCGTGTTCGCCATTGATTCGATCCCGAAAAGGCCGGGAAGTTCTGCGATCAGGTCCATCGAAAAGTCAGATTAAAAATAGCGTCGCGCCGAGGTATCAGGTCGTGGCTGACAAATCCTGGCGATGCATTGGTCGAAACTCTCCTCATTGCTGAGAATGCCAATTTCCACGCGGAGAAAGTAGATCGGAACATCCATCCGCGCCAGTCTCGGAAAACGAACCGCATCTTTTTCCGTAGTAATAATCATTTCGACATCCGATTCGACGCAGCAGTTGATGAAGGAAATAATTTCCTGCTCGGAGAAACGGTGGTGATCAGCGAAACGGCAAGTGGCCTCGATGGTAGCGCCCAGCGATTTCACACCGTGTTCAAAGCTCTCCGGAACCGCAATCGCACTTACCGTCCCGACGCGTTTTCCTTTCAAGGCATCCAACGGCAACTGGTCTCGGGTTTCGATGTGCTCCAGGTGCTGCGGTCGGTGCTCACATTCGATGATTTCCGC
>JAHDCN010000539.1 GCA_020629815.1 Verrucomicrobiota bacterium | reverse complement strand
AAAATTCCATCCTGCTCAATCGCCTGAGGCGCTCCACTACCACGAAATCGCTCCGGTCGATCCGCGGTGATCGCGATCAGGGGAATCGCTGCGTAATGAGCCTCAATCAAGGCTGGTAAAAGTTCGGCCACCGCCGTTCCTGATGTGGTTACAACTCCAACGGGTTGACGCTGATCTTTCGCCAAACCCAAAGCAAAAAACGCCGCCGCTCTTTCATCAAAGTGACGCCAAATTCTGACCTCGGGCTGAGCCATCAATTGCAGGACCAGTGGAGCGTTGCGCGCCCCGGTGCAGATGACAAAATTCTGAATCCCTAATCCCAGCCACTCGGCGACTGCCTGCTCCACCGTTTCCTGTTGGCTCATACGCCAAGCAGGGCTTTCACAGAGTTTCGCTTCAGCGCCAGCTCGCGCCATTCGCGGTCGAATCGGCTGCCTTTCACAAGCCCAACACCACTGGGTAGAAACACTTCTCTGCCGCTCCAGAAAACATTCCGAATCGCAACCAGCGAAAGAAAATCATTGCGATATTTCACTCCGAAAGGAGCCCCGAATTCTTCCGGAACATCTAACCGCTGGCGGTACTCGAGTAGTTTCTTCAATGCCCCTTCCCCACGCGGACAGGCCCCGAGCGCAGGAGTTGGGTGCATCAGCTGAATCAAATCATTCAGATCAACCTCTTCGCTTCTCAACTGCACACGAAGTCGGGTAAGAAAATGAACTATCGTTCCCAAATCCAGCAGGCCGCGTTCGCCTCGTTCCACCGGGCCGAGAGTCGCGAGCTTTTCTTCCAGATAATCCGCCACGAGCTCATGCTCCCGAATTTCTTTTGGGTCCGTGGGAAACAGACCGACTTCGTACTTCGGCGCAGTACCCGCCAGAGCCATCGTCTCCAGTTGCCCCCCTTTCACGGTAAACAACTGCTCGGGTGTACGACCGATCATTCCGTGGTCTCCTTTGCGAAATCCGTAGCCCCAGGTCTCGTCTGTGGTGCCTATCAGAGCCTTTACTAAAGCAGCCGGTTCGCCCCGATGCAGAGTCCCCCTCTCGGTCAGCACCGGAACTGATTTTTCCAACTCTCCGGATTCGATATCCGACAAAATCTCTTCAAACACATCGCGGACATCGTCGTCACCCAACCCGGCCCAGGAGATTTCCGGTAATGGCGTTGCCCCGTTTTGACGCAACAGCACTTGCAAATCCTCGGTCTCAAAATGTTGCGCCGGAATTTTCCACGGAGCCGGGTCGGCAAGGTCAAAAGAATTGCGATAAAATGCCACCTCGTTATCCCCGGGATTAGCGCGGGCATCAAAAGGCCCGAGACCGCAGAGGTAGCGGCCATGAGCTATTTTGATAAACGCGAAATCGTCCATAAACTGGGGCGGTGATTCTTTATCAATAGTTTACGAAAATGGCAAACGCGGGGTTGCGATTTATCGCCATACGATTCGGAAAACCTTGTAAAAAAACATGCGGCGAATTGACACAGGAACACGTAGTCTATACAAGACACCTTTGACTTTTTGCGCCACTTTTGTACCAAAATGAAGCACACCTTACTTGCGTTACTTCTCGCGATTTCTTTTCCGGCCTTTGCTGTCGATTATGAAAAGGAAATTCGCCCATTGCTTGAGGAAAATTGTATCGATTGCCATGGCCCTGACAAAGAAAAGTCCGGCTTTCGGGTGGACCAACGGGCGGTGATGCTGAAGGGCGGAGACTCCGGGATTCCGGGGCTGGTGCCGGGCAATCCGGCGGAAAGCTACCTGATCGAAGTGATCAATGGTAGCGATCCGGATATGCAGATGCCGCCGAAGGGCGATCCTCTCACAAAAGACCAAGTGGCTCTGATTGAAAAATGGATCACCGAGGGTGCGGAGTGGCCGGGGCAAATGGATGC
>JAHDCN010000060.1 GCA_020629815.1 Verrucomicrobiota bacterium | reverse complement strand
GCCCGGAAGATTCCACCGCCTCCGATTCCAGGACCGCCTTTACCTTTGGATCCTTTGCCGCTTTTGCCTTTCGGCGTTCCTTTCGGCCCCTTGGGGGCTTTGCCTTTTCCGTCTGCAGAGGCAGCGCCAGGTTCGAGTTGGGAAACTTTCATCTCCCAGACTTTTTGGCCATCAGGTGTTACTTCGAATACCCAGCCCTGACTGCCGGAACAAATCAGAGTATTGCCGCCCGGCATTCTCTGGCCTCCGGAAATGCGTTCCGAATAGAAGTCATCGTTTTGGTAGCTCCATTCAAACTTCTTCGGTGCCTTACCAAGGTCGTAGTTTCCCTTTTTATCAATTGGAGGAATCAACTCATCGACAGTGGAGAACTCGCGGTCGGCATCCCGGTCACCATTGTTGAAAACGGTAAGGTTGCCTGCTCCGGGATAGCCTTTTGGAATCCAGCGGACGTCGTGTTGGGCGAAAAAGCGCCGGTCATCAGCTGAACCTGCCCGATAGGATTCAGGATTGCCCCAGCGGAACAGCAGGTCGCCGCCTTTGCCTGATTTTCCCCCTTTTCCGGTGGCAGCCTCATCAGTAGTTGTGCTGTGATCAATGATCCAGACTTCATTGAACCAACGGGCGCTCATTGCGATTTGGTTGAGTTCCGGATTGTAGGCAATCGCATTCATGTGAATCCAGTCGGCCCCGCCGCGCCGGATTCCTGCATTCAGGTCTACCTTTTCAGGGTGTTTTCCCGGATCTCCGAAGTTCTCTTTGGTGTTATCGAAATCCTGAATCAAGTGATCCCAGAGCCGCCATTGCCAGACAACTTCAGCGTCATCTTTTCCCTTCGGTTTGAGTTCGAGGATAGTTTCCGGCCAGAGCTTATCCTGAGACAGAGTCTCCGGCTTGCGCCCTGCGGCGATCGCTTCTTCTTTGCTTCGAGCCTCCCATGCGATCACCAAAACGTTGCCGTTTGGCAAAGGCTCGACGTCGTGGTGCTGCATCAATTTATCGTCGGAGACGTTGTAGTCCCAGAGTAAATTCCCGTCCCAGTCAAAAAGCCGGATATTGCCACCAGCACCACCACGGGTTTGAAAACTGGAGTTCTCTGTCTTGCCGGTCCGCAAAAGATTTCCATTGGGTAAAAGATAGGTCGAATTCCCCGGCCGGTTGCCGCAGTCCCAGCGATGGACGATTTCCTTTTTCGCATTCACCAGGTAGGCGATGTTGGAACCCAACGGCGCCATTAAAATAAAGCCTTCACCGATTTGAGATTCCGCTGTCGAAGGAGCGGCTTCTTTCTGAGCAAAGCAGGGCAAAGCCAATGTCAAAACCGCAAAGATCGAGAGAGAGGCGCATTTCATCTTTGAAATAACCCCGTTGATTAGAGCTTGTTGCGAATTTCGCTCTCTACTTTCCACTCAGATTACAAACCATTTCAACCTTTGTAATCGCTTCCTTGTGACTTTCCGCCTAATCTTGCATCGCCCGGGAGGAACCCCCCGGCGAACCGCAAAATGGAAACACTAAATACCTGGTGGGACGGGTTGAACTTTGTCCTCAAGATTTTTTACACAATCGGAATGTTCTCAACAGCCATTATCGGGGTGCAGACTTTGCTCTCCATGATTGGTATCGGAGGCGATCACGACGTGGATTTCGCAGGAGATGTCGATGTCGACGTGGATGTTGTCGATCATTCGGGTGAATTGCCGAGTGACGCCGACGATGGCGTAGGCTTTCTCTCCGTTCGAACCATCGTTGGCTTCCTCGCCGGTTTCGGCTGGGCAGGGGCAGCGGCGATCACACTGGGATCGAATCTCTTTGTTGGCTTGATTATCGCCGTCATCACCGGCATCGCGATGATGTTTGCCTTGTATGGCTTGATGAAATTGTTTTGGAGTATGCGCGAAGACGGCACACTCGACTATGCCAATGCGATTGGTGAAGTGGGATCTGTGTATCTGCCGATTCCCGGTAACGGGGAGAAGCCCGGCCAGATCGAAGTCATGGTTCAGGGGAGGTTGCAGGTGATTCCTGCTTTTACCTCGAAGCCGGACAGAATCGGTAATCGTGAAAAGGTTCTCGTGATTGGATTGAACGAGGACAACAGCCTGCAGGTCATTCCCCACGAGCCTGCTTGAGGAAATCAATTTTCCCCGGAAACCCGGGGTTAGAAGCAACAAAAAAGGAACCTAATAAACAGAAAGAAAAAATAAATTATGACACCCATCATTATAGGTATCGGAACAGGCATCGTGGCCCTGCTCGGGCTCGCCTTTGCCATGGCGTCGCGGTATATCCGCTGTGCGCCTGACCGAATTCTGGTCGTCTTCGGGCGAACAGGAAGCAAGAAAGCTGGACGAAGTGCCAAGTGCTATCACGGCGGCGGCGCGTTTGTCTGGCCGATCATTCAATCCCACGAATTCCTCGACCTGACTCCGATCCCGATCGAGATCAAGCTGGAGGGGGCTCTCTCTCAACAAAACATTCGGGTGAACACCCCGTCTACCTTCACCGTTGGTATCTCCACGGAACCCGGTGTGATGGAAAATGCCGCCGAGCGTTTGCTTGGGCTGAGCCTGCCTCAAGTGCAAGATCTGGCCAAAGACATCATCTTCGGTCAAATGCGAGTGGTCATTGCGACCATGCCGATTGAGGAAATCAACGCTGACCGCGATAAGCTAATCGAGCACATCTCCAATGGCGTTGAGGTTGAATTGAAGAAGGTCGGGCTACGCCTGATTAACGTGAACATTCAGGACATCACCGATGAGTCTGGATACATCGATGCACTTGGACAGGAAGCTGCTGCTCGTGCGATCAACGAGGCTAAGGTCAAAGTGGCCGAGAAGGAGCGTGATGGTGAGATTGGTAAGGCAAACGCCGAGCAATCCCAGAGGATCGAAGTGGCCAAAGCCCACGCGGCTGCGGTTGAAGGAGAGAACACCGCTGCAGTTACTATCGCTCAATCAAATGCATCCCGTCGGGAGCAGGAAGCGGAAGCGACCCGTCAGGGTGAAGCCGCTGAGCGGGTGAAATCCGCGCAGGCCGAACAGGAAGCCTATGCTGCCGAGCAGGTGGCGGAGGAAGAGCGTGCCAAGCGTGACCAGGCTTCTCAGTATGCCGATATCGTGGTGCCTGCCGAGGTGGAGAAACAGCGGATCGAAACCCTCGCGGAAGCGGAAGCGGAGCAGGAGCGTCGAATCAAGCAGGGTGAAGCCGATGGTGTTCGCTCAGTGATGGAAGCGGAAGCGGAAGGTATGAAAGCCCAGCTTTCGGCGAAAGCGGACGGTTTCCGCAACGTGATCGACGCGACCAATTCGAACCCGGACCTGGCTTCGATGATGCTGATGATCGAGCAGCTGCCTGAGTTGGTAGCCGAGCAGGTCAAAGCGATCTCCGGAGTCAAGATCGACAAGGTTACCGTCTGGGATGGCGGTGGCGACGGAGAGGGAAACGGCAGCACTGCCAATTTCCTTTCCGGACTGGCCAAGTCCCTGCCACCGATCCATGAGCTGACCCGCAGTGCGGGTGTAGAGCTGCCCGAGTATTTGGGGAGAATGGAAAGCCTGGCGAAACCTTCCGACGGCGATACGGCACCCGTGAATCCGGAAAACGGAGCCGGATAATTTGGAACAAATTAGAGCATGACCTGAGGACGTAGGGGGAAGGCTTTTTGCCTGAACCCTGCGAACTCGTTTTTGGAGGAATTTTTATGAAATAACTGTGTGCCGTCTCCCGTAGAGAAAGTATGAAATCTTGTCTCCTCTTTTTGTTCCTGGGAATGCTCCTGGCAGTAACTGCTCTCGGTTTTGCCGGATACGGTGCCTACTGGGTGCTGGAAAAACAGGAAGTTGGAGACGATGCTCAGGCGGCAGCCTACTCGGCCCTGAACAATGAGCTTGGCCGCGTTCCCCGCCATGGGACCTTACTGTTGGTCGACTTTTCCCACCCTTCCCAGTCCCGGCGGTTTCGGATGATTGATCTTGGCTCGAAGAAAATTCACTTCGATTCACGCGTCGCCCATGGTCTAAACTCCGGCGGAGTATTTGCCCGTGATTTTTCCAATATCGTCAACTCCTATCAAAGCAGCCTGGGTTTGTTCGAAGTAGGGGAGAGGTATGAAGGCAAGCACGGTTGGTCACTGCGGCTTGATGGACTGGATGAACTGAAGAACAGCAAAGCCCGCGAGCGGGCCATCATCATCCATAAGGGCGACTACGTCGATTATGGTGCCATGCTGGAAAACTGGAACGAAGGTTTTCGACTCGGACGCAGTCTCGGATGTTTCGTGCTAACGCCTGAGCGCTACTCAGAGTTGGAAAGCAAAATGGTCAGGCCTGCGTATTTGTATGCGTATCGATAGGAGAGAATACTTGGTATCCAGAGCATCCTCTCCCGTCTCTGACCTACAAAATCCCCGCATCTTTCAGCAAAATCCAGCCCACCCACATAATCGCAACGTCGACGATCATGTGACTGACCCATGGTCCGGCGAGAGAATTGGTTCTGCGATAGAGCCAACTCCAAACGAAGCCTCCCACACCAACGCAGAAGCTAAAGAATAACGCCCAGCCGAATGGGAAGAATTGGCTCAAGATCACGAGGTGGTGTGAGGTGAACCCGATTGCGGCCAGCAGATGTGCCCAATGATCCGACAAAAACCTGCGTAGCTGACCGTAGACAAACCAGCGCCAGAAGAACTCCTCCAGCCAGGCGTGAATCACGGAAAGAAAAGCGGCGAAGATCAGAAAGTTTTCCGCGACTCCAAGACCTTTGATTCGCTCAACGATTTGATCACCATTGCTAAAAATAACTTCCCGAATCGGTGTTTTCAAAACCAGGAACACCAGCAACCCGGAAGTCACCAGACCAAAGACAGTTCCCATCCAGATCGATGCTCCATGTTGTCGATCGAGAGAACGATCAACGAAAGGTTCTTTCAGAATCAGTTTTACCGCGATGATCGGCCAAAACAGCAGGAAGATCTTAATTCCTGTGTAGAAGCTGTTCCCGAATGAAGTTCCCGGGAACAGAACAAAGTAAAAAAACGAGGCCGCCAGAGGCAGCCACATGAAGGGTAAAACGATCCACGGACGAAGCGGATTTTTTGCGGTTGAGATATGATCCATATTTGGAATGGTGCTCGACACCAATCGACGGAAAACGGCTTTGAGCATAATTGATTTTTCATGCCGGAACATCGACAGAATCAATGTTTGTTTTCCGGGTTTTCGGTGGCAAAACACAAAACTTAAGACATCTTAATTAAATTTTCACCCACTCAGAATTATGGCAGCAGTCGTAGCAACCAACTTGAAGCGAGGTCAGTGTATCAACTACAAAGGCGAGACCGGAATTGTCCTTGGACTTGAGCACCGAACACCGGGAAAAGGAAATGCGCTCATCATGGCGACGATTCGTTCATTCCAGACCGGCAAAACCAAAGACATTCGTTTCGCATCGAGTGACAAAGTAGAGATCGTAAATTCCGAGCGCCAGAAGTTGGAGTTCAGCTATGCTGATCAGACCGGGTATCACTTCATGGACCTGACGACTTACGACACCATCAGCTTCAATGACGAAATGATGGCGGACACGAAGGATATTTTGACTGATGGCCTTGAGGTGGAAGTTCTCTACGTAGACGGCAAACCGGTAACGATCGAGCCGCCCTCAAATGTTGAATTGGTGGTCACGGAATCTGCTCCAGGTGTGAAGGGTGACACCGCCACTGCGGCAACCAAGGAAGCCACTCTCGAAACTGGTTTGATTATTCAAGTTCCTCTTTTTATCAATCCGGGTGACAAGATCAAGGTAAGCAGCGAAGACAAAAAATACGTCGGTCGCGTTTAGTGAGCCTGACCTAACAGGGTTAGGTCAATGAGCATACCCTGTTAGGTCTCTGACCCAACAGGGTTGAGTCAGCGATTTTCCAAGCATTTTGGCTACCAAAAGGAAACAGGCAAAGAAGAAGAACCGCCGCAGCAAACCGTTGCAACGTCGGTCGCAAAAACGCAAGGTAAGGGGGATTGCGGCGTTCACCGGCAGTTACACGGAGAACTTTCCGCTGTTCGATCTGCAACGGTTTACTTCTTTGAAAACAGCCAAGTTTTTTATCGGAATTTTGCTGATCCCGCTTTGCTGGATCTCGCTGGAGTGTTTCCTTCTGTTGTTTCACGCCGAGGCGAGTCGTCCGAGTTTCTGGCGTTCGCCGGAGGTGATTGCGTTTGGTCTCGGTGCCGCTTTCTGGCTGGTGTTATTTTTCGGGCTGCGCAGTCGGTTCCTGATGTGGCTGTATGTCGCCGGGCATGAGCTCACGCATGCGATCTTTGTCCTGCTATGTAAAGGGCGGGTCACCAAGGTGCATATTTCTGCAGAGGGGGGACACATTCTGACCAATCGGAATAACTTTCTGATTTCGTTATCGCCGTATTTTTTCCCCTTTTACAGCGCGATCGTGATTCTGGTCTGGGCGGTTCTCGAATGGTTGTTTTTCGACTTTCAGCATCATCATCTCCTTTGGCTGTATGGGTTGATCGGGTTGACCTGGACGTTTCATATTTCGTTCACGATTTATATGATCCGTCACGAGCAACCGGATGTGTTGCAAAATGGAAAGTTGTTTTCCTTCGCGCTGATCACTTTGATGAATGTGCTGTTGATTGCAGCCATGATGATTGTCGCCTCACCGAGAGCGACGTTCCGCGGTTTTGCGCAGTCTTTCGTGGCCAATACCGAGAGTTTTGTTCACCGCTTCGCGGAATCCTGTCGGGAGCTGTGGTCAATTCTGCCGATGTAGACAGGCTGCTACTTTTCGTAGAAAATTCCTTTCTCCGCAGTAGCCCTCCAGGGTTTTGGTTTGGGTTCGCGATAGTCGGGGTGATCTTTTGGGGCGTGATGCCTTCGGGCTTTTGATCGGCCACCTTTCCATATGTCGTATTCGGGATCCGCATATTCATCGAAGAATTGGTAAAGCTGAGCTGCGAGTTGCTTCTGGATCTCGGCATGTGCGGTTTGCCCAAATAGGTTCACTCGCTCCATAGGGTCATGCTCCATGTCGTAAAGCTCGCCGGGTCCGTTCGGTGATCGACGTTCGACGTATTTCCATTTCTCGGTTCGTACCGAGCGGCAGCTTTCCATTTCGTAAAACATCTCGGTTTTCCAGGGGATTTCTTCGCCGCGCAGGATCGGTGCGAAATTCCTGCCGGGCAGAATCGGTTTAGTAGGGATGCGTTCTTTCAATCCCATGTAGTCGAGCAGGCTGGGTAGAAAGTCGTAGTTGGTGACCATTGCATCACTTTTCCCGGCCGGGATTCCACGCGGGTGCCAGAAGAGGAACGGAACGTGCATCATCATATCGTGAGCGGTCATCGGCTTGGTATGATCGCCCATCCCGAAGAATCCATTTTGTCCGCCCATCCAACCCTGATCGCCGGCGAACACGACAATGGTGTCTTTGTCGAGCTGGTGTTTGCGCAGGGTTTCAAATATCTGACCGACGCCGTCGTCAACACCGCTCACTTCCGCCGCCACCCTGCGGATGCTGACAATGTTGTTGTGGTAGTCGAGATTGGA
Organism: Verrucomicrobiota bacterium; assembly: GCA_020629815.1. Taxonomy (GTDB): domain Bacteria; phylum Verrucomicrobiota; class Verrucomicrobiia; order Verrucomicrobiales; family DEV007; genus Arctic95D-9. Next base: position 4,412 of record JAHDCN010000060.1, on the reverse strand, counting down.
ATACTGCCAGGGGTGTTGGCTGTCGCGAGGGAATGAAGGTAAATACTTGTCTGAATAGTATTCAGCCCATCGGTTTTTTGCTGGTCGAAGAAGTAGACGGCTCAGACAGTAAGGGCCGTTGTAGGAGAGAAAAAGAAAGAAGGGTTTTTCGCCGTCTTTATTTTTCTCGATGAAATCTATGCCGCGCTCGGTCCAGAGATCAGTCATGTATTTCGGCGAATTCTTCACCAGCTCGCCATCCAGAATCACGGGGTCGTTGTACATGCTGCTGGTTCCGCCACGTGGCATAGTGGCCCAGTAGCTGAATCCGTCTTGCGGGTTCATGTTATCTCCCAGATGCCACTTCCCACTCAGTCCGCAGGCGTAGCCTTCGGAGTGCAGAATCTCCGGCAGTGTCTCGAATTCCTCCAAAGCATAGTAGGCCTGGTCGCCCATCATGTATTTTCCATCGAGGAAGGAGTGAATTCCATGCTGAGAAGGAATCAGCCCTGTGAGATAGGTGGCGCGGGTAGGGGAGCAGACGGCGTTGTTGGCCATACCGCGCATGAACTGCATGCCTTCGTTGGCCATGCGGTCGATATTCGGAGTCTGAATATCTTCATTACCGTAGCAGCCGAGTGTCCAGGCTCCGTGATTGTCGGTGAGTATGAAGATCAGATTCGGTCGTTCTTTGGCCTTGGAAACGCTGTGCCAACAAACGAATAAGCAAACCATACCGAACCACTTCATAGGTGAAGTGTGCTGGATGTGAGTAAGCTTGAGAAGGGCGCGATGGCGGATGATCTGGCAGCGCTGTGTTGCAGTTTACTGCCCGGAATCTGCCTCGTTTTGTTGGTCGATCAATGCGCGCGCCTCGAACAGCCGTCTTTTGAGGTCGTCTTCTTTCAGCATTTTGCGCAATTGGCCCATCTTCTGGCGGTGTTGCATTTCCTCCCCTAACTCGACCGGGATTTCAGAAACTTTCCAATCGTCACTGCGCAGTGTTGGCAGAGGAGCCCTGCCATAGCGGGCGTCGTTGATCGTCACATTGGCCATCGGATTGCGCCCCCAGGCATAACGGAAGTGGATCGGTTGCGATACCAGTGGACTGGTCAAAACAAGGGTGTGCCGATCCAGTTTCGGACGGTTGCGATCATCTTTTCCTGTTTCCAAATGCTCTGCCCGGGCCGGTTGAAAACGACGGTCCTCCCCGGCGATGGCAAAGCCTTCGATCGGCCAGTCGCGCAAGCCGTTGACCTGCACATTGAAGGTGAGCACAATCCGCCCGTCCTCCACTTTCATCTCTTCCAGAACCGGAGGCTTCCAGGGAATCTTCTGCTCATACTCGGTGGCCAGCGCCCAGCGGGCGATGCGTTCGCCGACCGGCACCTTCAAGCCGGGATGATACCAACTGCGACGCATGTCATAACTGCTCGCAAAGCCGATTTTTTCGTCACCGGCCTCGGCCATCTTGCGAAAGGTCTCGTACTGCACGGCCCGAATGTAGACGCCTTCATTGGCCATGCTCTCCACGTAGTTGTCGAGAGTCTGCGGTGCTCCGGCTGTACACAGAGAAATGATTCCAAACGGCATCTTCGGATCATCAAAAGCCTTTCGCCAGGCCTCGATCATTTTCGGAAAAATGCTCGCATACATCACGTGTCCATTGTCCTGAAGAGCGTTGTTAAAGCCCTGATGCCAAATCGCTCCCTTCACGGGAAATCCTGCAATCGGCGCGACCATGCTGGCATAGCAATTTCCCGGGCGATTCTGATCCATTGCCGGACCCGGGCGGAGATCTGTAGGAACCGTTCGATTCTTCGGAATCTCACGCTCCTGCTTCTTCATGTTAGCCTCCCATTCGTGATGTTTGCGCACCCGCTCCTCGAGATCCTTTTTCGCATCGAAGGCAGCGACTTTCTCATCCCACTGGGTCAGCCAGGCATCGACTTCAGGCGTGCCAATTTCTCTCAACACGGAATCCGGCGTCCAGGACTCGACTGTGGTGCCGCCTCGGGAAACGTCGATGATTCCAATCGGAACCTGCGTCACGTGATGAATCCGGCGGGCAAACACGAAGCCAATCGCCGATAATTCGCGCACGATCTCCGGGTTACAAACATCCCAGTCTCCTTTGCGAAAATGTCGACTGAACCAGCCACTCCACTCGTGAATCCGTGGGAAGTCGCGCTTCTCCTCCGGGCCGTTTGCAGCCGGTACTGTCAGGATCCTGATTTCGGGAAAATTGGCTGCGGCAATTTCGAGGTCGCCGTCTTCGACCCGGGACAGCGGATGCTCCATGTTGCTTTGTCCGCTGAGTAACCAAACGTCACCGATCAGGATATTTTCCAGGACAAGAGTTTTGTCGTTTCCTTTCACTCTCAGTTCACGCGATTCGCTGCTCGCGGGCAGGGCAGGGAACTCAACCTGCCAGCTTCGATCGTCGCCGGCCTTGGCTGTCTGTTCCTGATCGGCAAACGACACCGTTACCTTCTCGCCGGCAGTCGCCCAGCCTCGAATGCGAATCGGTTTGTCCCGCTGCAGCACCATGTTCGACTGGAACAAATTGTGCAGGCTCAGGCCTTCGCCAACCGCTGGATGATCGATCACGTCTTCACCTCGTGGCAAAGAATTCTGTGCTGACAAAACTATCGGTAAAAGGCTCAGTGCACCAATCACCAGAGTTACGAACCTTCTGTGCTTTCTCATAGCGACTGTGGCTTGCCTTGCTATTTCCCAATGCACCAAAGTGAATCGTAAGTGCGGATAAAAATATTTCCGTCCGAAACAACGGGCGAAGAATTTGTGTGTTCACCCAAATCGTTGACCGCGATCACTTTCAGCTTCTCCGGAGAGGCTTGAAATACCACTGAGTCGCCGGGTTGGCTCAGTGTGTAAATGCGGTCACCGGATTTCACCCACGATCCCCAGGATTTTCCTTTTCCAGGCAGGCGTTCTTTCCAGACCGTTTTGCCGGTTTTCATTTCAACACAGCGGGCGATTCCGCCGGAGTCTTGCGCGTAGAGATGGCCTTCATGAACGACGCCGGTTCCAATACCACCAAAGTGTCGCTGCTCGTGCCACACTCTGTTGCCCTCGTAATCTACTGCCAGAGAATTGCCGTAGTATCCACCCATGGCGACAATGACGTTGTCGGTTGAGACTGGCGAAGTATAAACGAGTGGGTTGAGGCCCTGTGAAGTCCATAGCACCTCTCCTGTTTCTGGATTGAAGGATTTAATCTCCATTGGGAAACTCATCACCAGTTGTTTTTCGTTGCCCTTTGGGAGAATGATTGGCGTGCTCCACGAGCCGATGATTCCTTCATCATCCCGCCCCTGAAATCCGTCGGTGCGTTTGCCTGGTTGCCACCGGGGTTCATCCCATTTCCAAACGGTTTCGCCGGTCTTCTTATTTAGCGCAGCGAGGAAAGCATTGTCTCTGTCCGGTCCGTGGTAGTGAATTACCAGATCACCGTAGATCACCGGAGAAGTGGAGTTTCCCCAGGTGTGATCAATGGCACCGAAGTCTCTTTTCCAGAGTTCGTTTCCGTCCATATCGTAGGAAACGAAACCCGCCGATCCGTAGGAAACAAAAACACTACTGCCGTCAGTCGCAGGGGACGCCGAGCAATAAGGGTTATCTTTGTGGCTGCGCTCCTCCTTTTCATAGGTAAGTCCCTTCTCCCAAAGCTTCTTGCCGGTCTCCGCATCAAAGCAGAAAATACCGCGCCAGTTTTTCGCGTCCACCGCCTGTGTCACAAACACTCGATCTCCCCATGCCACCGGCGTGGAGTTCCCCCGCTCGGGCAGCTCTACTCGCCACTTCACATTTTTTTCCGGTCCCCATTCTGTGGGTAAATCTTTCTCCAGCGTATAACCGGAGCCGGTCACATCGCCCCGCCAGGAAGGCCAATTATCGGCATGGGCGTAAAGCGGGAGAAAAACGGCGCAGGTCAGCAGGGCATATTTCATGGCAGAGTTTTGAAGAACGAATTCATTTCGTAAAGCACGCGTCGGCGTGATACCCTATTTTGCTTTGTGGGAAATGTCCCGTAAACCGAACGGCGATTGATGCCGTGCTTTCGTTGTTCTATGAAAAATTGTTTTCTTTTGATTCTTTCTTTCTCTCTCATCAGTTTTCCTGCGCTGGCCGAAGAGTTGGCAAAAGCTGTCGTTCCGAAGGAGCACCAAACCGATTCGCTGAAGCTGCCGCGATTGTTCAGCGATGACATGGTTCTGCAGCAGAAAACGAAGAATACCTTTTGGGGCTGGGCAGATGCGGGAGAGACTGTCCGGGTTTCCTCCAGCTGGGGAGCGGAAGTTTCCGGCAAAGCCAATGAGGAGGGCAAGTGGACTGTTTTTCTGGAAACACCGGCGCATGGCACCGGTCATTCCCTCACTATCTCAGGCAAGACGGATCAGATCGAGATT
>JAHDCN010000538.1 GCA_020629815.1 Verrucomicrobiota bacterium | reverse complement strand
CTGATACTCTCGCCGAATGCGAATCGGCCTCATTTCTGCAGCTACTTATCAATACATGGACCAGCCGATGCGGGCGGGTTCGAATCATGGCACGGCTTTTGCCTCCACCTTCAATGGCTTTGTGGAAGAAGAGGTGAAGAAGCACGAGTGGATTTTTGTTCGTTCAAAAAAGCGCATCGAAGGCGCGGAGGTGGTTAAGGTGTGGGACAAACATCCCGAGTGGGCGGATCGGCTGGCGAAGGCCTGTCGGATTCCGGAAGTCTGTGATTCGCCGGAGGCCTGCACCGAAGATGTCGACGCTGTGATCCTGATTGACGACGGCTCCGGTGCCCAATCGGATTACGCCAAGTTTTCTCTGGAGAAAGGCATTCCCACCTTCTGCGACAAGCCGCTGGCGATGACGGCGAAGCGGGCGCGAGAAATCGCTGATTTGGCGAAGAAACACGACACCCGGTTTATGTCTTCGAGTTCGCTGCGCTTTGTGCCGGATATCGTGAAGTTGCGGGACGAGACACTACCGAAGATTGGACCGGTGAACCTGGCTCAGGTAGTTTGTGGAAATGAGATCGTCTATTACGGGATTCATGCGCTTTCGATGGCCTATGCAGTTTTGGGTGGGGGCGCGATTTCGGCGGTAAATTCCGGGCGCGAGGGAATGAATATTGTTCGCTACCGATTTGAAGGGGATCGAGATGTGGTTCTGTTGGTCGGCGACCGGGAGAAGATGAGAGCCGGATACCAGATCAGTTTGTTCGGCGAGAAAGGTTGGGAAACGGTGAAGCCCAATTTGCAGGATCTGTATTGGTATTTGCTCAAGGAGTTTGTTGATTACGCGAAGGGCGGTGAAGAACCTTATCCACTGAATCAGGAAGTCGAACTGATCGCAGCGCTCGAAGCCGGAAAGCGTTCCCTGAAAGAGGGCAGGGAAGTGACCATTGCTGAGATGCTGGCATAGCGTAGATTGCCGACCATTCTATGCCCCGCTATGCCCTCCAGATTGCCTACGTCGGTACGGATTTCTGTGGTTGGCAGGCGCAACGCGGAGTGGGCAAACATGCGAACCCGAAACCGAGCATCGAGGAGACAGTGGCGCAGGCGATTGAGAAGCAATCGGGTGCGGCTGACTTGAATCTGGTCTCCAGCGGGCGAACGGATGCGGGCGTTCATGCCAGCGGGCACGTGGCGCATTTTGATTTGGAGAATGCTCCCGTTCCCATCGAGAATTTTCACCGCGGGATCAATCGTCATTTGCCGAAAAGTATTCGGATTCAAAAGCTGGTGATCGCTCCGGATTCGTTTCGGGCGCAAAAGGCGACTCGCAAGCAATACAGCTACTACTTTCAGCAGGGGCCGACCAACCTGCCTCACTTGCGTCCGGTAACGATGTGGAATCGCTATCCTCTAAACTGCGGAAAAATGGACGCGGCGATTCTGCATTTGCTGGGCACCCACGATTTTGCCGCATTCGGTTCCAGCGGAGCGAAACTGGCTTCGACGACACGGACTCTGTTCGAAGCAGAGGTAACCCGCGAGCCGATTCCACTGCCAGGCAGTATTGCAGAGGGAGACGCGCACCTGCTGCGTTTACGAATCGTCGGTTCAGGTTTTTTGAAGCAAATGATGCGCAGCATTGCCGGCACCCTGAAGCAAATTGGCGAAGGCCGAAGAGAGCCGGAAGAGATGCGGGAAATTCTGGCGAGCAAAGACCGTCAGTTGGTCGGGCCAACTGCGCCAGCGAGTGGGCTGTGGCTGGATCGGGTATGGTATGAGGAAGAGGTGTTTGAGTAGCGAAAAGGGCACTGCTTGATTACACCATGAAGGAATTGAAGAGAATGAAGAATCAAATTCTGATCAATCACCTCTTCATGCCCTTCAATTCCTTCATGGTTTGAATTTCCTATAT
>JAHDCN010000537.1 GCA_020629815.1 Verrucomicrobiota bacterium | reverse complement strand
GTGAGGTCACCGTCTTCGCCAATTGCAAAAACGATCACTTGAGCGCCTTTGAATGCGGTCACTACCAGATGACTGCCATCCGGCGACAGGGCGAGCCCCCAGGGAACCGATTCCGTTGGGGTTTGTCCCAGGGAAGTGACTCGTCCGTCTTCCCCAATCGAATAGCGGGCTATGAAATCATAGGCGTGCTTGTGACCGCGAATACCGGTGAAAAGGAATTTTGCATCCGGCGTCATCGCAATGTCCGATGCGCTTACGCCTTCGCTCGGAGCGTCGTCACCAGCAGCGCGAGCTCGATGGGAGAAACTCAGCTTCCCTGAGTCTACATCCCGATCGTAGACAGAAACTCCCAGCCCCTGTTCTTCGCTGAAATAGAGCAACGGGAGCGTTGGATGATAAGCCAGATGCCTTGGTCCTGTGCCCTCGGGAGGTTCGGCATCGAGTGGATTAAAAGCACCGAGGGCTCCGGTTTTCTCATCGAACGAATATTGATACAGCGCGTTGTGCTCCTTCACATAAGGGATGTAAACATTTCGATTGTCGGGAGTAGCCAGCACGCAGTGTGCTGCCTTCCTTCCTTGATTCAAGCGCCGCGTCGGTGTGGCCGGAGGCACCCCTTTTTCATCCAAAGGATACACGTCGATAATGCCGTCGCGATAGTTGCAGCCGAAGAGGAATTTTCCGGATCGATCCACGCTGAGATAAGAGTAATCCAAGGAAGTTCGCAAGACTTCCTGCGACTTCGGGACGTTCGATGAATCGAGAAACTGGACAGAGAAATTCGGTGTATCCGGCTTCTTTGATCCTCCGGAAATGTACAAAAGCGGTTTCGTCGGATGCTGCGCTACCGTCCGCCCCGGAAAACCAAGCGGCTGCCGTTTCGCCTGAGTCATCTCTTTGCCATCGAACTTCCAGATCAACAGTTCCTCCCCGTTTCGACTCGGCGCATAGATCAGAAAAGGATCAGCCGAAAAGCCAATCGTTGGCAGATAGAGAAAAATACAGAGAGCGAATAGGAATCCCGGTCGTTTCATGGATCTATTGTAGACCCAATCCCCGCGTCGTTTTGGAAAATCTCATGGCTGATAGCCGCAGCCTGTGATAGCCTTTCGTCGTCCACCGCGTTCTGCCTTTTCCCGAAAAATCATGGCAGAGACAAAACATCATCTTCAACTCAAGCGAGCCGCAGTTTCCTGGGCTTTGCAAAACGGCTACGACATCGCAGCGGAGGAAATTCGCGTCCCGAAGTCCAACTTCCGAGCTGATGCGGTTGCCTGCAAAATGGCACGCCCCGATCCCGAAAGCTTCGAAATCGAGCGCACCGCAATCTTCGAATGCAAACAATCCCGGGCCGATTTTCTCAATGACGCAGCCGGTGAGGACTCCAGCCGCGACCGATTGGTCGAGCTGCATCAGCGGCGAGCAAAACTGGAACAACTACTGGGACTCCATTATCCCAATCTACGAAACGGCGATTCCCTGTTTCCGGAATACCAGCAAATCTCGACCACGGATTTTTCCCATGCAGGATATCAGTCTGTGATGCGGGAGATCTCCACACTGGAACGCGCAGTTTTTCACCGCACCAAGCTGGATCGCATGATTCGCTATCGCAGCGCCGATCTTTGCTACCTGGTAGTGATGCAGAACGTCGTCGAAGAAAACGAAGTTCCTACCAGCTGGGGCATTCTCCAATGGAATGCAGAAACGGAAGACCTTGAAGTAATCCGCCCTCCGAACTGGCTCGATGCCGGGGAAAAGCAACGGCTGGAAACACTCTATCAACTGGCCCGAAGGGGATCCCTTTCGCCTGCGACCTTGTAGTGGTGATCTCCTGATCGCCGCCAACCGCTAATCTCTCGTGGCGATCTGGAGATCACCACTACCAATTTCCATTCAACCCTGTTAC